>NZ_JASJSI010000013.1:0-63030 GCF_030237085.1 Stenotrophomonas maltophilia group sp. Smal32 | reverse complement strand
AGCATCCCAGCAACGGCATACAATCCAGCTTGGCCACGGCCGGCCCCAGTTTGTAGTCTCGACAACCACAATCTAGCGGGTCGGCCGTGAGCCTCTCCCCTCAGATGGGAGAAGAACCAAAAAAAAGACCCAGCGCCTGATCAGGCGCTGGGTCTTTTCTTAGGGGACGCCTCGATGAGACTTTCAGCAATCCCAACCTAGTGGCCCGGCGACAACTCACCGGGCCACAGCCAGCCGCGTCACTCAATCTGGTTTAGCACCTCTTCCTCAATCTCGTCGAGGGAAGCCTGAACGACGGTCTCCTTCGGCAGCGTGATCGTTGGGCGAGCCTTGGCCATCTTCTCGCAATCCGGCTCAAAGGCTTGGTAGACGAACCGAGCTTTGTCCTTGCTCGCATACATGTCCCTCAAGAATGCCGCACTGAGCCGAGACTTGATGATCTCAACCAACGCGTTGGTCTCCGATTCGGACAGCAAGTAGTCGTTCGCCACGGCTTCTACATAGCCAGGAAGCAGGCGGAGCATCTCCTTGGCATCGTCCTCCACCAGCCCATCAAGCAGGTATTTGGACGCCACACTCGACGCAGTGCCACCTGCCAGCGCCCCGAGAATGCCACCGATCACCCCACCAGCAGCGGTGCCAATGACCGGAACCACCGAACCAACGGCAGCGCCACCCGCAGCGCCAGCCATCCAGCCGCCAGCACCACCGGCCACGCTTGCGCCGTTGACCGCCAGATTCTTACCGAACTGCGCCCAAGAAATGTTGCGACTGAACGCAGCCCGGTAGAAGTCCGGGCCAGAAATCACGGCAGTGGTCACAGCCCCTGTGACGGCGTTGGTCCGCAAAAGCTTGGCGACGTGGTTGACCGCAGCGGCCCCGTAGACAGCCTTGCCCAAGGACACCTGAGCGACCTTCTGAATTGCACTGCGGCCAAGGGCGCTCTGGGACACGAACTTGACCCCATCACGGGCCGCCACCACTCCGATGGCCGCGGCCTTGGTTCGCAGGATCTGGGCGGTGGCAATCCCAGAAACAAAGGAAGTTACACCGGATTCCAGTGCCATGGTCAGCGCACCATTGAGCGCCTCCATGTTGGTTCGCCCATCCCACTTTTGCCGAGCGAAGTTGATGGAGAAGGAGATCGCAAACGCGTAGCTGGAGGCGATGCTCTGCGTCTTCATGTCGTAAGTCAGGCTGTCAATGTTGCCGGCTCGGGCGATGTTCCTCGCCTGGCGGTAAGTCGTGCTGCCTTTCTTGATGATGCGCTCGGCTTCCGCCGGATCACTGATACCCGGCACCTGACCGCTGCTGATGCGCTTGCGCATCAGCTCGATTGCGTCCTCATACTGATCGGAGGGCACTTCGAGCAACTGCCCTTCGTATCGATACCCATCCGCTCCAAACGCCGATCCAACCGTTTCCCTCGCCGTCGCGAAATACTTGGTCTGAATCCGAACGCCATCGACGATTCGATCCGGGCCATTGAGCGAATTGTCCGCGCCAACCTGCTCAACCTTACGGCCAGCAAGGATGTCGGCAAACGCGTTTGCCTCTTCGGCGGCGAAGCCCGTTCCACCTTTGGTGTGGAACTTGTTGATCTGGGTGCGTTCCAAGGCGACGGCTACCGCCGACGTTGACAGCATTTCATACAGGTTGCCGATACCGGGCGGATCGGACAACGCCACCGTTCCCATGACCACGGACGCAGCAGTCTCATCCCAACGGATCACCAGAATCGGGGATTCACCCTCCCCTGCGACGTTGGAGACCACAAAGCCCTGAGCATCGAGTGATTTCAACACCCGCTCCAATCCGCCAGCGATCGCTGGGGTATCCATCACAAAGCGCAGCGCGCCATGCCCGCCGCGGGACGCTGCATCGATGTGGGTGGTCAACGTGGACAGCACCCTGTCCGCCCAGGCGTCGGAACGCTGCTGCGCCGTCCGGCGGAGGTCTGCAGCCGAAACAATCGTGTTCAAAACGAGCTCCTTTTGCTTGGCGAGGTGATCAGATCAACGGCGCCGGGGTCAGCGGCAGGCTGAAACCACTTGCGTCTTCGGACACTTCCACCTCCTCGGCCCAGCTGATATCCAACACCACATCTTCCTTGTGACCCGTCTCGCCCTCCAGCACCGGATTGCCGGCAGCGAGGTCAGCAAGGCTGCGTCGCACAGCCGACTTCTTAACAACAGTGCGCTTACCACGCCGAACTACAGAGAATCCTTGGACCGTCAAGGCCTCCATGACTCGCTCAAGCCCAGCCTCCTCGCTCACGCCCACCTGGAGCTCATACGAAGCTGCCATCTCGCCGCTATCGGAGGCGGCCGAAATCACCGCAGTGATCTGCTCCAAGTGTGCCGTCACCCACTGTTCGCGCACCGCGGCCATGTTGTCGCGCGCCTGGGCGGCCGAAATATCCAATGCCATCTTGAAGCTCCTTGTGTTGGTTGGGACGCCAGTGGAACCAAATCTCGTCGCACGGATTGAGAAACTGGAGAACATAGTTTGTGCCCCCGCCCCCTTTGCGCAACTGGCACCACAAGCCTGGTCGTCCGTGAGCTTAGCGGCCGACAAACGCCCAGCTTGAGATACCGAATATTGCAACCATCGGGTAGAGCGCGGCCTCGATCAAAGGAGCTGACGATCTGAAAATGGAGGGCCCCTCGAGCACCGCGTTGCCGGCCCAAGGAATGCCAACACGACAAAGCATCGGGCGCCAACCACGCTCTATCCAAAGCTGGTGATCAAGATCGCCATCGGGTCAAAGCATGCATCCAACCGGTCAAAAAAAAGGCAAAGGAGACGATGGTAAAGTGGGCGCAGAGAGTGCTGGCCGATGAGGTCAGAAAGTCCGTATCTACCGGCCGGCGCGCGTAAAGAGCGACACGCTCATTGTCAGCCCTACAGAGACGCACGACGCCAAGCTGGTGCGGGACATTGTTCGCGGCGCCGTTCGCAAGAAGAGCAAGCCAGCGAAGGCAAAGATTGAAGAAATCCGGGTCGAGCATGTCGCCGAGCAAAAAAAGCGTCACGCCAACGCTCGAGAGCTGCGGAAGGCCCGCGAAGAAGACCTGGCTGGAAAGATTGATGAGATCTTGGCGGCGATGACCTACCTGCCACTCGACGATCTTCAGGACCTAGTGCTGGAACTTGGTGACGACTTAAGCCCTTCGGTCCGCGACTGGGCACTTGCTTTGGCTCCGGCCAAGGATGCTGACAAAGTCTCGGTCATCGACGTTCTAAAGCAAATGCTCCTACGCATGGAAGTGCTTTCGAAGAAGAAGCGAGCCGAACTCGACGTTCGCTATCGTGCATCTGCTTCAATAGAGGTGGTTAGTGCAAGACGGCGAACTATTTGCAGCAACGCGAGCATGGTCACCCCCTGCGCCTCTCGGCTCGGCGCACGTGTATCGCAGATCTTCGCTCGAAGTTCTTCCAGCTCCTGGCTTGCGGCCATCACGGGTCATTGCTTCTGCTCGATCTTTGGCAACGGCTGACGCCCCAGTTCAGCCACGTTAGAGCAACTTCGCCACCCGTATACGTTAAAACGAAGGCTTAGCGCTGCCGACGATGCTACGCTGGTCAGACTGGAGCTGTGGGGTGGCCAAACCTTCGCACCGCCTTCTGGCACTGCGCCCGCTCAGTGGCCCCTGTCTCGGCTGATCGAGACCACTACCTCCAAGCCTCCGCCCGTGCGATTTCGGACTGTCAGCACGCCACCGTGGGCAGCGCATATGGCACCCGCAATGGAGAGGCCAAGTCCCGAGCCACCCGAGTGCCGGGCCCTAGACCGGTCCGCTCTCCAAAAGCGGTCCTGAACACGCGGGAGGTCGGCCTCGTCGACCCCTGGGCCACGGTCGCCAACAATGAGCGTCACCCGCGTCCCCTCCTGCCGGAGCGATACGTCCATGACACCGCCGCTGGATGCATACCTCAGCAGGTTGTCCACCACGATGGTCACAACTTGGCCCATCCGCAGCCGGTCGGCCTGGACCTCGATGCCGGAGTCCAGATCCAACTGGCATGCAACCCCAGCAGCTTGGAGCTCCAGTTCCACCCACTGAATGCGCTCGAGCACCAGATCTGCGAGCGCAAACCGCTCTTCTTCCAAGCTCAGGGCCCCAGCCCGCGCCATCGACAGCAGATGGAGGTCGCCGACGATGCGATTGATCTGCTCTAGCTGCCGGTGAACCAGCAAGAGTTGATCATTGGAGTGCGGAAAAACATCATCCACCATCCCCTGAATCCGCCCCATCGCAGCGTTCAACGGGGTCCTGAGCTCGTGGGCCAGCATTGCACTGGAGTCCCTGATCTCGCGCTCATATTGCTCCAGGCGAGACGACATCTCGTTGAAGTCGTCGGCCAAGCCGGCCAGCTCCTGGGGGGCATGCGGACTCACTGCTGCCCGAGCCGAGAAGTCCCCCTCGGCCACCTGCCTCGCCGCTTTTGCCACCGAGCTGAATTGCCTCGATAGCGGGCGAGACATCATGAAGCCAAAGACGAAGATGAAAGGAACAGACGTCACCAGCAACGCGAGAAGGGTGAACCAATCGGGATTTCGCAGGCCCGGCAAGAAGTTCTCGATGGCGTAATTGGCCTGAAACAGCGCCCATAGCCGCGCTTCGTCCAAATGCGGATCTGCCACAAGCCGCCGCACCTCTTGCTGTACTTGGGGCGGTAGCGTGCTGAGGATGCGCTCATCCTTCAGCTGAAAATGCAGCCACATCCCAAGCGCCACGCAGCTCACTGCCCCCACGGCCAGCCCGCTCATTCGAAGGCCGACCCAAGTCCATAGGGAGTTGGGCGCTCGTGGATGGCGACCAGGCCTCATTGGAACCTGTATCCCACGCCGCGCACCGTCACCAGAACACCGGTAATCCCGTGGTGCTCGAGCTTCTTGCGAATGTTGTGAACATGCGTGTCGACCACGCGATTCAGCGAATCGCTAGTGGCGGCAACCCCTTCCAGCAGCTCCGCGCGCGTGAAGGCCTTGAAGGGGGTGCGCAGGAGCGCATAAAGGATGTTGAATTCGGTGGGAGTCAGCTCGACGACGGATGGAGACCCGGAGGCCTCCGCTTCAACCAGCACCCTTACGGCCTCTCCGTCTACGGTGAGCCGCCCGTGCTGGAGGACCTTTTCCTTTCCTCGACCAGGCACCACCCGGCGCAGCACGGCATGAACCCGAGCCACAACCTCGCGAGGGCTGTAGGGCTTGACCACGTAGTCGTCTGCTCCGTATCGCAGCGCACCTAGCTTGTCCGGCTCGTCCCCGACGGCGGTCACCATGATCACGGGCGTGTCGCCCGCTTTGCGAATGGCCGACAGCACGTCAATGCCGCTCATCTTCGGCAGCATGATGTCCAGTAGCACCAGATGCGGACGCCACTGCGCGAAGAGCTCCATGGCCTGCAGGCCATCATGAGCCACTGCGACGAAAAACCCATCCCTGCGCAGGTAGGCCTCCAGGATGCTGGCGCCGTCCGCGTCGTCCTCGACGACCAGGACGCGCTTGTCGTTCGAGGGGATGGGAGCCGAATTCATAGAATCCGAAAAAGTCATTGATGAAATCTTGATATTTGGGCGGAAACCGTCGAAACGGCGCGCCATTCTTACCACTACACCGGCGCCTCTGCCACCAAGACGTTGCAGATCGTCAGGATCTTCAGCATGTCGGTTCAGAAACGACGCTCGCAGCCGAGGAAACTGCGCTTTTTTTTGAGGCTTGATCGAATCTCAACAAAGAGCACAAAGAACATTGAGGAGAGGCCTTCAAGCTTCGCGCAATTCTCTGGCGAACGTTGGTTAATCCGTGATTACTTGCTCGGCCTTCCGCTGGTTCGGACCAGCTCTGGTTAGTTCGGCAGCTGTCTTAGGGATGGCCGCGTTGGCAGGGTGTTCTTTGTCCCCCAAATACGTCCGTCCCGCCGCTGTCGTTCCCGAACAGCTCGGCTCTACGACTGTTTCGCCTACCAACGGAGCGCGTTGCTCGGAGCTGATGCGCGGGGAAGACATTGGTTTTGTCCGGGCGACAGTCAAGGGCGGCCAGCTGGACGCCATGATCAAAGCGGCGCTGTGTCGCAGCCCCGACTACCGGCTTGCGGAGCTCAACGTGCGACTCGCGCGAGCGCAGGCCGGTCAGAGCAACAGTGCACGATTGCCACGGCTGGATGGGCAAATCGTCAAGAGCAAACAGCGATTCGGCGATTCCGCGCTGGACGAGCGCTACCAGCAGGATCTGTCCATGGCGACCGTCGGACTGTCAGAGTTCGATCCCGACTTCTTCGGGCGCCTCAGGTCGCTCGCCGCTGCCGAAGGGCTCCGGTGGGAAGCATCTCAACACGGCCGCGACGCGGCCCGGGGAGCGCTCATTGGCGAAACGCTCCGCGCCTACGTCCTCTACTCTGCGGCCAAAGAAGCGGAAGCCCAGGCCGGGGTAGTGGCCAGCAGCACTCGGGAACAGCTCCGCCTCGCTGAGCGCCGGCAAGCGCTTGGCATGATCGCCTCCGACGATCTTCGCGACGCGGAGAGCTTGGCTGCACAAGCGGATGCAAACGCGGCCAAGGCTGCCGAGGCATCAAAGGCCCAAGAGCGGGCCCTGCGATTTCTGGTTGGGTTTGACTCAGCGCTGCCAAGCCCAAACCTGTCGCTTTTCGTCGACGGCTCGGGCGACGCGGCCCGCTACGGTGGTTTGGATTCTTCCGTGCTCTACCAGCGCCCCGAGGTGCTTGAGGCAGAAGCCCAGTTGCAAGCGGCTCACGCTGACATCGGCGCCGCACGCGCGGCCTTCTTCCCGTCCATCCAACTCACCACCTCCCTTGGCTCGGCCAGCGAGAGTTTAGGTGGCCTCTTCTCTGCCTCGAAAGCTTGGACGTTCACCCCCAGCCTGCGGCTTCCCATTTTTGACTTCGGTCGGAACAAGCAGGCGCTGAATCTCGCATGGATCCGTCAACAGCAAGGGGTCGTGCAATACGAGAAGGCCGTCCAACGCGCGTTTGTCGATGTCGCCGATGCCCTTGGCAGCCGAAGCCAGGCCGAGCAGGCCTACACCGCTGTTCGCAGGAAGGAGCTCGCTGCCGTCGGAAAGACGGGCCGACTGATCCAGCGAATTGATGCAGGCCTACAAGACGCCATGGACCGACCGCACGCCGAGATTGACGCGGCCAATGCCACGGCCGACCGCGTCGCTGCTCAGCAGGACTTTGCCCTTTCCCGGATCGCTCTGTCGCACGCGTTCTATGCCACGGCTCCTGCCCGCCCTTCCCCTTCCGACTCCCACTGAGATTTCCAAAATGATCACCAAGACCAAATCAACCGTCCTGCTTGGATTGGCCGTGCTTCTGGCGGCACCGGCCGCTCACGCCGGCGGCCTGTGGGGCGACAAGATGGAGGCCACTTTTGGGGCCGGCGTGCTCTACGGCCCGCTCTACGCGGGCTCGGATGAGAGCCAAGCGATCCTTGTCCCCGTGCTGTCCGTTCAGCGGGGCATCCTCTTCGCCGACTCCACCCGCGGGGCGGGCCTGCAGTATCAGTTTGGCAATGGCCTCTATCTCTCCCAGTCGATCTACTACGACTTGGGCCGCTTGGAGAGGGACAGCTCATGGCGCCCTGGCTCAGATTCCTTGAAGGGCATGGGCCGCGTTCCAGGCTCGGTCACCACGAAGACCATGCTGGTTCAACCCTTGGGCGATCGCTTCAATGTCTCAGCGGAAGCGGAATACGCCCTGCGGTCTTCGGCGCACCGTCTTCGCTACCGCTTGGGGGCGGAAGCAAAGCTCTTCAACGGCGATGCCAACGACGTGTTTCTCACAGCAGATGTGCACGGCGGCGATCGGGATTTCAACCAAGCCTACTACGGGGTCAGCATCGCTCAGGCGGACGCTACCGGACGCCGGGCGTTCTCTGCCGACTCGGGCATCAATGCCTACGCCGCCGGCGTTCGCTGGGAGCACAAGTTCGGCGATCGTTGGATGGGCATCGCGCAGATCAATGCGATGCGCTACGCGCACGACGTGAGCGGCAGCTCCATCATTGAGCGGCGCAACAGCGTCTTCGGGAACGTGGCCCTCACCTACACCTACTGAGACGGAAAATGGCCTTCCTCCCACCGCTATCGATGCGCGCCCTTCTCGCCCTCTCCCTCGCCGGGCTGTCCGCCTGCAGCCAAGAGCCCACGCCGCCCGCGCCGGTCCGAAGCGTGAAGGTTGAAACGGCAGAACGAGGGTCACGCACCTCGGCTGAGTTCATCGGCACGGTTCGCCGGTCTTCCAGAGCGCAGCTCAGTTTTGAGCAGGCGGGACGGATCAAAGCAATCCATGTGGATATCGGCGACGCGATTGCCAAAGGCCAAGTTCTCGCAGTCTTGGACCCCCTTCCCGTCCAGCAACAGTTCGCCCGAGCCAGCGCGCAGCTGAACGCGGCCCGCGCAGCGCTGGCCGAACGCCAGCTTCAGTTCAACCAACAAGAAGCGATGTTCAAGGACGGTGCAGTGGCGCAGGTCAGCTTGACTCAGGCTCGCGCCGCCCTGGAAGCGTCCAAGGCGGAACTCAATAGTGCTCAGGCCGATGTGACCCTGGCTCAGCGCGCGATCGATCACAGCGTCATCCGAGCGCCATTTGACGGGCAAGTCATCGCTCGCCACAGCGAACCGACCGTTGACGTCACCGCAGGCCAAGCGATTCTGGACGTGCAGGGGAGCGGGCAGACGGAAGTTGCAGCCGACGTACCGGCCCACCTCGCCAAGGCCCTCCAGGCGGGGGCCACAGCATCTGCACGGCAGGACGGCAACGTGTTGGTCCCACTGACTCTGCGCTCGGTTGCACAGCACGAATCGACCGCAGGAACTGTGCCGGTTCTCCTGGAAGCTGCGGACGGTGGCGCGCCCCTGCTTCCCGGCTCACTGATTCACGTATTGGTTCAGGTCGACAACGCGAACAAGACCCTGACGGTGCCGCTCTCAAGCCTTGTCCCCAGCAGCACCGCCGGCGCGGCGGATGTCTTTGTTTTCTCCGCGGCTCATCAGACCGTGAAGAAAGTTCGCGTTCGCGTCGGCAGCTACCAGGGAAGCCAAGTCGAAATCCTCGGAGGGTTGGCCGAAGACGCTGTGATCGTCACGGCGGGGGCCAGCTACCTCACGGATGGTCAGAAGGTTCGGCCTTACAAAAGCCAGTCCCAGCTCGGACAAGGGGAAACCCGATGAACCTTACCCAGTCGGCGATAAAATCCAGCCGTCTGACGGTGTTCGCCTGCCTGCTGCTTCTGTTCGGCGGCATCTTCACCTTCTTTGGCTTTCCTTCTCAAGAAGAACCGTCCGTCACCATCCGTGAAGCGCTCGTGTCCGCTGCCCTGCCGGGCCTGCCCAGCGAGGAAGTGGAAGAGCGCATTGCCAAGCCGCTGGAGGAGCGGTTGCGAGAGGTGGCTGGCATCAAGCGAGTCGTATCGACCATCCGTCCTGGCAGTGCCCTGATCCAATTGACGGCGCAGGACAGCGTCGATGATTTGCCCACCCTTTGGCAGCGTGTGCGCGCCAAGGCAGGTGAGGCCAGCGCCGAACTGCCGCCGGGCACTCAAGGCCCGCTGGTGGACGACGACTTCGGACGCGTCGCCGTGGCCTCCATTGCGGTGACCGCCCCCGGATTCAGCACAAGCGAAATGATGGGACCGCTGCGCGCCATGCGGGAAGAACTCTATCGTCTGCCGGGCGTCGAGCGGGTGACCATGTATGGACTGCAGGAAGACCGGGTTTACGTGGACTTCGACAGGTCCAAGCTGGCCTCGACCGGCGCCACCCCCAACGGGATCATCGATCAACTCAGGGACAAGAATGTTCTTTCGCCGGGCGGGGAAGCCATTGCCGCCGGTCTCTCGCTGACCCTTTCTGCCGACAGCCAGGTCCGCAGCGCCCACGATTTGGCCGACGTGCTGGTCAGCGTGCCCAATGCCAAGGAGAGCCAAGTCATCCGGCTAGGGGATCTGGCCGCCGTTCGGATTCTGCCACCGGACCCGCCGGAGGGAGGCGCGCTCTACAAAGGGAAGCCAGCCATCGTCGTGGCCGTCTCTATGGCCAAGGGCTACAGCATCGAGACCTTTGGCAAAGGCTTGCGTGCAGCGTTGGATCGCACCCAGTCGGCCCTGCCGGTCGGCTTCGAGCAGCACGTGGTGACGTTCCAGCCGGACGTGGTGGAACGCGAAATGGGCAAGATGCACCACGTCATGGGGGAGACCGTGGTCATCGTCATGGCGGTCGTCATGCTCTTCCTAGGCTGGAGGACCGGGCTCATCGTTGGAGCTATTGTCCCGCTGACCATCCTTGGCTCGTTGGTGGCGATGCGCGCACTCGGCGTGGAACTCCAAACGGTGTCGATCGCCGCCATCATCCTTGCACTGGGACTTCTGGTCGACAACGGCATTGTCATTGCCGAGGACATTGAGCGCCGCCTTGCACATGGCCAGGAGCGGATAAGCGCCTGCGTGGACGCTGGAAGGACGCTGGCCATTCCGCTTCTCACGTCCTCGCTGGTGATCATCCTGGCGTTCTCCCCGTTCTTCTTTGGTCAGACCTCCACAAACGAATACCTGCGATCCTTGGCGATCGTCTTGGCCGTCACGCTGCTGGGCTCCTGGATCTTGAGCATCACCGTGACGCCCCTGCTGTGCATCCGATTCGCCAAGGTCCACGTCCACGCTGAGGATGACGGTCAGTATCAGAGCCGGCTTTACAAAGGCTACAGTCGCATCATCGCCAAGGTGTTGGACCACAAAGTGGTCTTCATGGGGACGATGGCAGCGCTGCTGACCGGTGCACTGGTCATCCTGACGTCGCTGCCCTACGACTTCCTGCCGAAGTCGGATCGCCTACAGTTCCAGATGCCAGTCACGCTGGAGCCAGGCGCGGCATCGACTGAAACCAGAAAAGTGGTTACAGAACTCAGCGCTTGGTTTGCTGACAGAAAGCAGAACCCGGAAGTCACTGAGAGCATCGGCTACGTCGCCGACGGCGGACCGCGGATCGTGCTGGGCCTGACACCGCCGCTTCCTGCGTCCAACGTGGGCTACTTCACCGTGAGCGTTGCCCAGGGGACGGATATCGATGCTGTGATCCGCCGTGCCCGGGAGCACGTTCTGGCTGCCTATCCAACGGTGCGTGCCGATCCCAAACGGTTTTCCCTCGGCACAACGGAAGCCGGCGTGGCCGTCTATCGGATCTATGGGCCAGACGAGGATGAACTGCGCCGCATCGGTGAGGAAGTGAGCGCAAAACTCGCGACGCTCGGCGGCACGCAGGATGTCTACGACGATTGGGGAAAGCGCACTCCTAGCTACACCATCAAGGTAGACGCGGCCAATTCGAAAGCGGCGGGCGTGAGCAACAACGATATCGCTGAGTCGCTACGCTATCGCTACAGCGGCGCCGAGGCCACCCGCCTGCACAGCGATGGCACGGCCACGCCCGTAATCCTGCGCTCCACTGCCAGCGAGCGATCACCGACCGCTCGTCCCGAGGACACTTTGGTCTATTCCAGCGCATCCGGAAAGGCAGTGCCGTTGGGCGCGATTGCCACGGTCGAAGCGTCCAGTGAGCCGTCCACGATCGTGCGCCGCAACTTGATGCGGTCGCTGACAGTCACGGGCAAGAACCCCGGGATGACCACCAGCGAAATTGTCGCCGCCCTCAAGTCCGAGATCGCGGCCATCAAGCTACCGCCTGGCTACCGCATTGAGCTGGGAGGCGAGATGGAGGATGCGGCGGAGGCCAACGACGCCTTGCTGGGCTTCATGCCCCACGCGCTCGGCGCCATCCTTCTCTTGTTCGTTTGGCAGTTCAACTCGTTCCGAAAGGCCTTCATCGTCGTCGCCAGCATTCCATTTGTCCTCATCGGCGCCTCGCTGGCACTGTTGGTCACCGGCTACCCGTTCGGCTTCATGGCCACGTTTGGGTTGCTTGCGTTGGCCGGCATCATCGTCAACAACGCAGTCCTGCTGCTGGAGCGCATTGAGGCTGAGCTTGAAGAGGGGCTGCCGCGGCGCGAGGCAGTCGTATCGGCGGCAGTGAAGCGGCTCCGTCCGATCCTCATGACCAAGCTCACCTGCATCGTCGGCCTGGTGCCCTTGATGCTGTTCGCCGGCCCGCTTTGGACTGGCATGGCGATCACGATGATCGGTGGTTTGGCGCTGGGAACCCTCGTGACGTTGGGCCTCATTCCAGCCCTATACGACTGGCTGTTCAGCCTTCGTATTCGACCGGAGGATGCGCGCTGATGGCGCAGAACATCAATCGCGTCGCCGCTGTGCTGTGCGCCGCACTTTTGAGCGGTTGCGCCATGGTCAAAATCAAGAACGTGTCCCCAGAGCGCTACTTTGAGCAGCGCCGTGGCGACATCCTTAGCACCGGCGAACTGAGCCCAGCCACCCGACAGGAGATGGGCCTGCTGTCTTTAGACACGAAAGCCTGCTTGTCGGCGCCCGAGTCCTGCTCTGGAACTCTCATCGAGTCGGACGAAATCAAGACCGAAGACTCCCTGGCTGCCTCGGCGGAGCTGTGGGTTGCCTATGCTGCAGAGGTTTCTCGGACATCGCCCGACAGTGATCGGACGATGGACGCTTGGCTGAAGGCCGCCCGCTATTCCTATGCTTACTTTCTGGTGTTCCAGCAAAGCGCTTCAAGTTTGGCACCCCGCGAACGGGATACTCAGATCCGGGATTACTACAACTATTCAGTGGAGAACGTCACTGCAAGCCTGTTCCGACGCTATCGGCAGGGAGACAGCGCCAACCCGATTACGAGTGGGAGCCTGCCAACTCCGGCCGGATGGAATTTGAGGCTGGACATGTCGGGCCTTCGAGAGAACGGATACGTCAGCTTCCCCAAAGAACTCCTGGCCGCCTCCAGCATTGGGTTTGGTGGGATCCGCAATGCCTTCCGTCGCGATGGCTTTGGGGCAGAAATGGTGGCCGTCCTCCCCGCGGGGACCTTCGGCTCCCAAACTTCGCCCCCGTCCGACCTTCCGCTGGCGGGGGGCTACAGCGCGATGCCGGCTCCAAACGTTACGTGCTTGTTGGACTTCCACGGCGATGACTTGCAGCAGGTGCTTGCGTCACGTTCGGCGACCCTTAGGGCGTTCGACCCACTGTTGGAGAGCGCGGCCGCCATCAAGGGAGAGAACGTGCCCCTGGCCGCCAACTTCACTGCCGGCTACGGCGTATGGTTGGCACGCTCCAATTTCGCCACCGAGGCCATCCGCACGCTCTTGGACATGGACAAGAGCTTGGACAAGCCGCACCTCTACATGCTGCAACCGTTCGACCCAAACCGGCGAGTGGTTCTGATGTTGCATGGCTTGGCCAGCAGCCCTGAGGCGTGGGTCAACACCGCCAATGATGTGCTTGGGGACGACGAACTCAGGGCACGCTACCAAGTCTGGCTGATGTATTACCCAACCAACCTGCCCCTTCCGCACAACCATCAGGCGATCCGGCAGACCGTCCTGAGAACGCTGAAGGACATGGATCCTTCCGGTGCCGCAAAGGCCTCTCATGGAATGGTCGTGGTTGGGCACAGCATGGGCGGGCTGTTGACACGGCTAATGGTTTCTTCGAGCAATGGCAGTCATCTGCTCGACCAGACCCTGCAGGAACTCAGGGGCAAGGGTGACGACACCAATAAGGTGCGCGAGGAGCTGGCCCCACTCCTGGAGTTCGATCCCATGCCTGAAGTGCGACGGGCAGTCTTCATCGCCACCCCGCACATGGGAACGCCATCTGCGGAAGGCGTGCTTGCAGCGATTGTCTCCCGGCTGTCCTCGATCCCTCAAGGGCTCTCCACGCGTTACAGTGCTAGCGCGGCTGTCATGGCGGCCGTATCGGGTCGCCTCCCACTGAGCATCGACAACCTCAAAGAAAGCGACCCCTTTGTAAAAGACATCGCCGAGCTTCCCATCTCCCCGGACGTGGTCTACCACTCCATCATTGCCGTGAAGAACCCAACGAACTTGGCCTCCGCAACGGATGGCTTCGTTCCCTACCGAAGCGCACACCTGGCCGGCGCAGCTTCGGAAAAGGTCATCGTAAGTGGCCACAGCGTGCAGCAGACGCCAGAGGCCGTTCTGGAACTGCGACGTATCCTGCGCATGGACGCGGGGTTGGAAGCGCCACAACCCGAGTCAGCTCGCTCAGAGTAAGAAAGCTAGCGCTGTTGGCAAAGTGGCCCCATGTTGGGGCCACTTGTCTCAGTTCGTCTTGGAGAACGCTGCTCTGCTGACGATTTGACGCACGCCGCATGCCGAGCATTTCAGTTCCAGCGCTCCACAGATGACGAGCTTTGCACTCTTGGTGGCATCCAAGAAACTGAAGCATTTCAAGCACTGCATCTTCTCGGCCTGGATGGGAGGCGTGGCCGCATCCGGATGGTCACAGATGGCCAAGTTCTGAACTTTGAATACGCCGAACTGCTGCACAACTACCTCGTATGACGGCTCAAGAGGGTGACAAACCGCAGAGGGAGCCAAGGCGCCCTCCCCGCGCGGCTCCTCAACGAACCTAAGTGACCGGCACCTCGGCCAGCCCAACACACGCCGCTACACAGGCTCTGGTGGCTGAGGCTCGGACTCGTCGTCGTCCTCTTCGCTGCCGTAGGTCCGCTTGGCCAGCTTGGGCAGGACATAGACGCCGAGCAGCAAGTGATCGATGACCTCAAAGGCCAATGTCAACTCCTCAACGCTGTGCGGTGCGACTTCATGTGCAGCGTTGTTGCCCAGGACGCGCAGGTTGTGAAGGATGGTAGCGCCCGCATCGGTCAATCCCCGACGTTCCTTGAGATCGTTGATCTTGTGATAGAGCTCTCTGCCAACCGCACCTTGGTCTTTGCAGACCGTCTCCACGATTGCGCGGATACCAATGCCGCTGAGCACCGGGTTGGACGCATTGAGACAGGCCAGAGTCTCCGAGTAGATGCGCTCGACCTTGGTTGGCAACAGATGGGAGGACTCCAGCGCTGCCCTGCCCAAGTTGGGAGTGGGAAAGATCTCAACGTCTGGCACGTATTCCCACTCACCTTGGCGCACCTCCGCTACGTTTTCATTCGTGCCAGTGGCCATGCGGAAGGCAACAGTGCCGCAGCCAAGGCAACGTACCGTCTGGTACTCGTGCGTCCAGTTCAGTGCAATGTCGTCGGGGACTTCGCCCTGCTCGGTGTGTTCATGGATCACCTCATGATTGGTGATATGCCTGCAACGTCGGCAGGGGCAGCTTTCCAGCTTGGTGGCTTCTTTTAGGGTCATTTCGAGAAATAAATTGTGCTGGACGAGGGTCTGCCTTACTCGGTCTCGAGCAACGGCTGCATCTGCTCACGCCAAAACTGGGGGTCGGCGACCAAGCACCTCGCATGGGTTGCGTAGGCGTGGTCGAGGGTCTGATTGAATCGGTTCCACCACCCTGCGGTGTAAGAACTCCACATAGAAAGGCGATCGATCGCATGATCGACTTCGTCGGCGCTGATCGCGTCTAGTTCCCCGAGAGCTTCCACGTATGCCCCCGTTTTCCCCTCGACAATCTGATAGTTGTTCAGCTGCCTATCAACGACCACATCGTTCCGGAACCGGCGTAGCACCATCGAGTGCGCTCGAGCTCTTCCCTCGGCGAGGTTGTCCCGAAGAATCCTCGCGATTGCTTCGCAGCGTTTTGATCGGACGTCGTATGCCTCGCGATCCTGGCGAGCGTCGCTCAGCCTCTGGAGCTCGGACAGCCATGGGAAGGCCAGTAGGAACTTGAACCGCTGAATGCCCGTCTGATTAGGAATCGGGCCCGGGTCATACTCGCAGCAGCTCTCCAACGTCGAGACGGCGGAAAGGACGATGGTCGCCCAGCGATCAACGCGATCACACAAGGGCATGCCCTCGGCTGCCTTGTCATCGAAATCCCGCCTCAGCGCTTCAAGCTTCTTGTCGAGCTCGACGTAATCAATGGAGGACAGCCCATAGCCGAGCATGGCGGCCAGATCCTGTGCCCTGCGTACCTCGTCGGATTCGGGCGCCTCCTTCAGTTCCCGCTCGACCGCCCAAGCCGCCGACAACACGCGGTCAATGGATCCCCGTCGGCCAGGAAGTCCCGCAGCAGGAGGTAGTCGTCGTGCGGGGTCTGAGTTCTGAGGGGGTTGGAATCTTTGAGCATGAGCGACCAGCCTTGGGGAGACGTGTCGCGGTTGCCTGGGCGAGGCCAAGCGCGACACGCTACCGGGCCTCTCCACAGCCTGACTGGGCAGGCTGAGCACTTGTTTTTGGCCCCGGCGCTCAGAAGCGACACGATGGCCGGAGGCTACCCAAAACGGACATCCTCGTGAATTGGCGCGGAGGGAAGGAATCTAACCTTCCAGCCTCCCCTTGGATACGACATCACAGTGAAGCGCATTCGTCCTTCAACTTGGGTTGCAGCTCTTCCCCAACTGGGCTCCGCGAGAGGCACGCCAACAACCAACCAGACCACAGGACACTTCTGAACCACCCACGGACGGACAAACCGAAGCGCCATCCGTGCGCCTCGCTCCTTTCCTTAGCTTGCTGACCGTCGAACACTGCATCCGGACCCCTGCAAGCATCCGTGCGCCCTTCGTCTTCTGCGTGTGGAACAACGTAATCAATGTGTGTGTTTGAAGTCATATTCAGCTCCTTAGTGATGACATACGCATCGACCACCAGGGAAGCCTGCAACCCAAACCAGGACTCGAACTGCGCCTCCCTGTGCGCCGATGTTGGCACCAAGAAGGGGGGATCAGTGATCCCACGAGCCTAGTATAGATTGCCCACCACGAACTTGATCGCTGCAGGTTGGAGAATCAGACCAAGCCCGTGGGATTCCCCAGACATGTATTGCCGCTGCCCGTTGCACCCGACAAGACAGGCACCGCGCTCATATCAAGATGGCCTTGAGGACCACGGCTTTTCCCCCAGGGCTGCGGCGGTGATCACCCCGAGGGTGGGAGCGCATAGCGCACGCTTTGCCGATAACGGGAACTGGGGTAATGACCAACGGTGACCTCCACCGGCTTGCCCGTCGCCGAGTAGTAGAAGCGAACCACTTGGAGCGCCGGATCGCCTGGCGCTGCCTGCAGCAGCCGCGCGGTGTCCTGGTCGAGGACCGTCGCCGTCACATCTTGGCGGACCTCTGTCACAGCAATCCCGAACATACGCTCCAGGTTCTGATAGATCGGCCCACGAGCGACGTCGGGCGTGATCTGGGCTGCCGCATACTGGGGCGGCAGATAGATCCGCAAGACGCTCATTGGCAAAGGGGCCTGAGGGCGCCGCCGCAAGAAGCATGCCTCCGAGAGCTGGATGCCCCTTCGGCATTCCAGAACCTCGGAAAGGCGCTCGTTGACGGTGATAGGGCCCAGGGAGACCTGGTGCAGTTCGGTCTTTCCAAGAAAGTCGCGAAGGTCTTCCGCGGACGTGATCGGAGCGAAGGCCTCCGCTCCCTGGGGTGCGGGCAGCACGATGGACCCCACGCCAGGCCTGGACGCGATCAGCCCCTGCGATCTCAGCAGTGCAAGGGCCTGGCGGACGGTCTGACGACTGACTCCATGGATTGAGGTGAGGCTCTTTTCTGACGGCAGCGTGCTGCCGACGGCGAAGGCCCCGCTCTCAATGTCACTTGCGAGCGACTGTGCAAGCAGGTGGTAGAGCGGCTTGGAATGGCCATTAGAGGACAATGCTTTATCAGGGATGGTCACTTCGTATCTCTTTCCGTTCCTTTGCGCGCAAGCCTCTGAGACCAGCGCGCCTCTGATTTCATCAGGCGGGCGCTGGACTGCCATTGCTGGTAAGCCCAAGCATGTCGTCGGGTAGCGAGTCGGCCTTGCATGGCTTTCCTAGCAACCAGCCTTGGCCAACCGCCTCGGGAACGAGCCGGTGCATCGCCAAGGCCTGCAGCTCGGTCTCAACCCCTTCGGCAACAAGAGGCAGCCTCAACGCCTTGGCCATCGCACAAATGGCTTCGACGGCGTAGCTGGCCGGTGAAAGGGTGCCCATAGCCCTGGTAAAACGACGGTCCATCTTTAGTCCTGCCAAGGGCAAGTCTGCCAGGTAGGCAAAGTTGGAATACCCCGTCCCAAAGTCATCCAGATACACGCGAAAACCTGCTTGGTCCAGTTGCCCCAGCGCATCGGCAAGATCCTGCTGTGATGCCGTTGACCGCTCCGTAAACTCCAACACTACGTCGGCTGGCGAAACACCGAAAGCTTCGGTTTGCTCGCTCAGGAAATGTCTCAGCTCGCTGTCCAAAATGTCCTGAGCGGACAGATTGATGCTGGCGTAGAAGCCGTCCCCGCGTCGTAGACGAGGCCCCATCTCTTCCAGGCTCTTGACGATCACCAGCTTCGCCAGCGCCGTTCCGAGCCCCTGTTCCTCCGCCATGGGAACGAAGGTATCCGGCGGCACGTCAACGCCGGCCAAGGTACGCCATCGCGCCAAAGCCTCCACGCCCACCATTCGCCTATCTGACAAGCGCCGCAGTGGCTGATAGACCAAATCGATATCGCCATGCCTGATCGCCCTTGCAAGCATGCGGTGAAGCGCTCGTCTCCGTCCCTGAGAGACCTTTAGCAACGCGCCCAAGCCCCCTCCCCCCACCAAAGCGAGGGCGAGTATGGAAGCGACGATCCATGAAGGCTGACCCAAAAGGCTGCCAGCCTGTGCCTGAGACACAACGCAGATATCAAACTCGTTGCTACACGCCCGTGTGGATATGTGACCGGCCAAGGGCGCGGCCAAGCCGTCCTTGCTCAACGTCAGGTCAAACGCATCTCCAAAGCTTTGGAAGTGGTGCTTCCCGTCACGGCTGATCACCAGCGCGCCGATGCTGCCAACAGGCATGGACACCCGGTCAAACGCGGTGGGCGCCGTCGTGACGATGGCGTTACCGTAAGACGCCAGGTCGACCTTGATTCGGTCGTCCCCGGGAGCGGGCACGCTCCGCCAGAGCGAATAGCCACGCACGACGCGGTGAGGTGGAGCGAGCTCAACGGGCGTCGGCAGGCGGCCCCACATTGCGGTGCAAAGCAGCCGGCCGCTGATAACCCGCCCAACGTCTTTTATGTAACGGGAGTGAAAAGCGATCAGCCGCAACTCGGCCAGGTCTCTGGGGCCACAGGGCTCTTCGCTGATTCGCAGCACCCTGTTGAGACCATCGACGCTTGCACGTGCCACATCCTCCGCATGCACCAGCAGCCCGGCCGTGTAGTCCGCCAGGTCAACTTTGGCCCGTTGGGTTACTGCCAGCTGAGCCGCCCCAAGGGTAACGAGGACGACCGCAGTGCCCAGAAGGTATGGGGCTGATAGGTGAAGAGCCCGACGTGAAGATCGCCACCTGGCGGAAGGCTTGCGCATTGGTTCCTCATGGATAGGACCCGCCGGCCACCCGGTGCCCAGCGGGATGAGCTCAGCTGGCGTGAACCAAGCGGGGGCGGAATTCTGCGTTGACCTTAAAGAAGGCAACGGCTTGGGCCAGCCCAACGGCCTGCTCTTCTACCGCTCCAGCCGCGGCGGAAGCCTCTTCAACCAGAGCAGCGTTCTGCTGCGTCACCTCATCCATCTGCATCACGGCCTGATTGACCTGTTCGATGCCCGCGGTTTGCTCTTGAGAGGCCGCCGATATCTCCGTGATCATGTCGCGGACACGCTGGACGCTCCCCACCACCTGGTGGATCGTCGACCCCGTCTCACGGACTTCATTGGAGCTGTCCACCACGTCCTGAACCGAACGATCAATCAACTGCTTGATTTCCTTGGCTGCCTCTGCGCTGCGCTGTGCCAGCGTTCGCACTTCGCTTGCTACCACCGCAAAGCCTCGGCCTTGGTCGCCGGCCCTGGCCGCCTCCACTGCGGCATTGAGTGCCAAAATGTTTGTCTGGAAAGCGATGCCATCGATGACGGTGGTGATATCGGCGATGCGCTGGGACGAGGCCTCAACCTTCACCATCTTCTCCATCACGCGATCAACGGCTCGCCCGCCCTGAAGGGCCAAGTCGCCGGCGTCAGACGCAAGCCTCGAGGCTTGAATGGCATGATCGGCATTCTGGCGCACGGTCGACGTCAGCTCTTCCATCGATGCGGCCGTCTCTTCCAGATTGGCGGCCTGCTGCTCGGTGCGACGGGAGAGGTCCGCACTACCCTTGCTCACTTCTGAGGCGGACACGCGGATGACGCCAGCACCGTCTTGGATGCCCCGAACGATCCGGCCTAGCTGCTCAGAGGAGGAGTTCGCCGCATCGCGCATCGTCGCGAACACGCCGCCAAACTCGCCAGAAACGCGGAAAGTCAGATCGCCTTGAGCAACGGCCTCCAACAGTCGTGCGATGTCCGACAGGCTCTTATCACTGACATCGAACATCTGGTTGAGGTTGTCGATCATCTCGCGGAAGCTGTGACTGAAGCCATCTGCGGCGCCGCGCTGAGAGAAGTCTCCCGCCGCAGCGGCTTGGACCAGCCGACGAATCTCCTCGTTGATGGCCAGCATGTTCGTCCGCGTAGTCTCCATGGCCTCGGTAATGGCGGCCTGATCGCCTGGGAGCAGCGGCATGCGAGCGCTCATGTCCCCGACGGCATAGTGCTGGGCAATGCCTACGATCTGCGAGGTTACTGCGTTGGAGCGCTCCACCATGCCGTTCGTGTCGCCGACCAGTTCACCAAAGGCACCTGGATGGCGGGACTCATCGATGCGGTGCGACGTCCGCCCTTCGGCCTGGGCCGACGCCATTGCCTTTTGATCCGCAATCAGGCCCTTGATGCGCTCCTGCATCGATCGCATGCTTTCAAGCAAGGCAGAAGTCTCGTCTCGGCCTTCCACCTTGATAACGTTTTCAACGTTGCCCGACGCAATGGCGGTTGCGGTCTTAGTCGCCTCGCCCAGTGGTATGGTCAGGCTTCTCGTGATGGTGATTGCCAATGCGATGCTGAGCAGGACCGCCAAGACCCCAGCGGCGACCAACATCTTCCGGGCGCTTGCTGCAACGGCCTGAGCGTCTTGGTAGCTCGCGTCAGCCAAGCGCTCCTGAAGCTCTGCGTTGGCGAAGATGGCCGCCTGCCATTCGTCGAGCAGGGCGTCTCCTTCACTAAGCAGCTTCGTTGCCGTCGCCACGTCGCCGTGCGTCGCAGCTTCGACGACCGCATCGTTGACCCGGCGAGCCGCAAGCCGCTTCTCGGTGATCACTGCACGAATCTTTTTTCCTTCTTCATCGGCAGGCGTTGCATACAGAGCGTCGCGGGCCTTGTCATAAATGGCCCTTTGCTCACCGATCTCTTTCAGCAGGGATGCTTGGATCTTCTTGTCCTGCAGCATGATCAGCTCGCGCAATGAAATGCTGATCTGCATGTTTGCACTAGCCATCGTCTTGGAAAGACGGATGCGCTCCATGCTCTCTTTCACGATGGTGTCCATGCTGGTCTCGGCGCGAGACAGCGCCCAAAGGCCAGATGCCACGATCGACATCGCCACCGCGATCAACACCACGAAGGCCGCACCCAATCGGGTGCCGACCCTGTACCGCATCAAGAAATTCTTCACATTCATACCTCTCATGGGGGGAGGAGCACGCTCCTGGCCGACAGCGTCGGCGAGCGAGTGATCGGCCCCACGAAGAACAACCTTAATGCGCCCCATTTATGCAGCTAATTCGCAGAAATTGGCTCACTTAGCGGGCAAATGTCCGCTTTTGACCACAAATAGCACCATTTCAGACAACAGACATCCATCTAGGAGACAGGATTTGTCGCCCGAGAGCGACCAACTATCGAAATTGGAGAGCACATGTATCTTTCGTTTGTCCACCATCGGTTGAGGTGAGCATGGCACTGACTTGGAACATGCACTGGTGCTGGGCGACGCCCCGGTAGGTCATACGTGTGGGCGCACCATTAAAGTCGGCGATGACAGTTGAACGGTACGCCCTGGCCAGCCTTAAGGCGCTTCCGCTTCCTAGAGCGCTCCGAGGTCTTTGATCACCGACTGACCTCGCTGAAGGAACCCAGCAGCAACCTTCCCCATGCCACCTTTCGCCCGATGCGCTCGTTGAGCCGATTGGCCTGCAGCCGGCCCGCCTCAAACAGGGCCGGGGTGGCCATCGAGGGCGGCCAGGCCTAGAAGGGCTCACCGGGCGACGAGAGCTGCCCCGTGATCGGCTGGACCACCGCAGGCACGGCCACGTCGGTGTTTGGCATAGGCGGTTGCCACCATGCAACCGTTTTGGCACGACCACCCTCCCAGCACCAACAGCGGCCCTCAGTGTGCTGAGTGACCAAGTCAGTGCATTAGCTCGATCATCCGCCCTAGACTTGAACGGTGGCGAAAGCACGGACCAAGAAGGTTATCTGGGCCAACGGGACAAAAATGATCCCCAAAAGAGCTGAAGGTGGTCCATGGCTGGAGCGGGCACTGGGCCCGGACACGAAATTAACCCTGTCCAGTCCGCTCGCGCAGCCCTCCGCAGTTGGGCCGGATCGGTCAGCAACCACTGCATTGCCCAACAGGGCAGCAAGGTTGATTTCAAAGGCAGCAAGCAGCGGCAAGGAACCGCGCATCGTTTGCTTCCGCCCAAATCGCTCATGCCTGGCACTGTTCTTAGACTCGGGCGCATCAGCAGCACAGCCTTCAAATGCCGAGATGCTCAGCTAGTAGTTGTTTCGGCGATCACCCTCGGCTATAAAATAGACGCCGGTCGCAGAAGCGTCGGTGTTGTGCCCGCATGCCAGTAGGCTCCGGGTGCCCGAGGTCCACCCAATGGGGGCGCGGGAATCCTTTCGATTCCGGAGCCATCCATGACGACCAAGCGCCTCAAATCCCTTCGCACGTCTGCCTTCCATGCCCAGTCCGGCCACTGCTATTACTGCGGCCTGCCGATGTGGCTCGCGTCTCCTTCAGAGCTCGGCATAAAGCCCAGCAGGTCCCGGGCATTTCAGTGTACCGCTGAGCACCTCGTGGCTCGGCAAGATGGGGGCCGGGATGTAATCGGGAACGTGGTGGCCGCACATGCCAGGTGCAACCAAGGTCGCCACAAGCGCCAGGGGCAAGCCCCCTCTCCCGAAGCGTTCCGGGCCTTGGTTCAGAAGCGGCTGGGGGTGGGAAGGTGGTGGTCCAGACTGCCGCCAGGGATTGCGCGCGCTTCTGTAAGCCCCCATCAGGCCACACGGGCCTTCGCTCGACACGTCCAAGGCCAAGGTTCATTTGGCACCTCACGACCAGATCAGCCAACCCATCCACGACTGGCCGGGTGCTGCCTTCAATGAATGGCAACGCACACAGACCACCAACGACTTCAGGCTCAACCTGGTTTGTGTCGTTTATCCAAGGGCAGGAGAAAAGGATCCCTCTCCGGTCACGAGGGAACGGACCCAGATCGCGACTCACGCGGACGGCATAGGAACGAAAGCACCGGACTGGTTGCGAGCTAGGCCTTTCGCATGCTCAGGCCAATCGATGAAGTCGTGGCCCGGGACACCAACGCACATGTGGTAAGCGCACGCCCATGCGGGGACCGCCAATACAAGCCAAGGCGCCCATGGATGCCATTGGGCAAGGGCTGCGATGCCCGAGCCGGCGATGTTCCAGTCCAGCGCCACCAATGCCACGCCAACCCAACTCGCTCCCACCAAGGCGTGCCAGCGCCCTACCTCAGCCGCGCGCTCCGCGAGCTGCTTCTCCACTGTCTTTGGGCGAACCGACTCGTCCATATGAGCCAAGGCCTTCTCGGCTTCCCATTGATGGACATAGCGCTGGGGGTCGGGGTTCTCCTGCACAACTGAGACGTCAAGCCAGCTCTGAATCTTGCGCACAATCGGTCCCAGCACGACCATTACCAACGTTGCGATAGCGGCGGCACCCAGGGTCATGATCACGCTGTAAGCAAGCACCAACAGCAGCCACACACCCGGGCGCGAGGTGACATCGTTCCATTTAAAGGTCCACAGGTTGGATCCCGAGACCGCCACCAAGAACACGTCCAAGAGCGCCGCAAACGCCAACAACGCAAGGCATACGCGAAAATCGCGAACCTTTTCCAGCAGATTCAAGTTTTCAGCACTGAAGGCCATGACGTCACTTCCGAACGGGGCGGCTACGATGCCCCAGCCATGTCTCAACAGCTGCGACACCTAGTGCGTAGGCAAGCACCATTCCCACTCCGGGATGCCATCGACCGTGCGTCCGGTAGCAGCTGCCCCCACCCGTAGGAACAGCTGTCCATATGCTGACGAGAACTTGCGAACACGAAAAACGATCCGGGTAACCCCGAGTTCGCGCTGAACTGACTCAGCGAAGCCCCTTAGCAGCGGCTCGCCAAATCCCTTCCCCTCCAGATCCTTCGCCACAGCAAAGTGCCCGACCATGACGGTGCTACCTCTCTGCTGCCATTCGTGGACGTAGCCGGCGTGCCGCCCCGCGAAGTATACGTAGAGGTTAGGGGACGCCTCATTGGCGCTTTCAAAGTGCATGAGACCACTCTGGCTCCTGTAGGTTCGTGCGTAGCGCAAGAACCGCGTTCGCAGCTCCGTCCTCATTCTCTCGGTGCCCCACACGCCTCGCTGACGCCACTCCCACATGCTCATTGATCTCCGTGCAAACGATCAGCGATCCAATCCATCCACCCGGATCGTGACCTATCGCGTTAGCGTTCCAAGCCCCATGTCCTGGGATGAGTTTAAGGGCGTCGGACTCAAGGCGGAGCTGATCGAGGGATGGGGGATTGACGCCCATACACCCACATGACCGGGCCGACAGTGAGATTGCGCCGAAGGCTGAATTCGCACCCGGTTTCAGTCCGTTTTTCTGCGTCCTGCACTAGGAAAGGACACGAGGCCGCATCAAGCGGCCCCGGATCCACGAGCGTTGTCAGAGTTTTCCGGCTCCCGCCTTAGCAAGAACATCAGCCTGGACTTGACTCGCATTGAGCGGGATGTAGGAATACGGCGGCTTCCAGCCGATGTTGCGATTCCAGCTGCAGACCAGAGAGGCACCGTTCAGCACTGAACCGTCATCTCGGTAAACGCTGCCGCCGTAATCTGCGGCGATCTTATCGCAGCTGCTAACGCCGCTGATCTGGAAGACATTTGCCTCTGAGAAGATCTTTGAGTCTTTGCCAACCCCGTGTGCGTGGGAGAATGGATACACCGGGTGAGTGGTGCTCCCGGTGTGGTAGTTGTTGTAAAGATGGACTTGGCCGAAACGCACGCGTGGGGCTCTGGCGCTGATGTTCTCAAAGAGCGTGTTGTGGATGGTAACTTTCAACTTGCCGCTGTCTTTGCTACCAGCACCGTCGCTGGAGCCAATGAGATTGTTCTTCTCATGTGAGCGGAATACGGAGTAAGAAACAGTGACAAAGTTGGCACCGTTCTTAACATCCATGGCGCCGTCATGGTGTTGCTTTGGCCTACCGTTGGCAGAGCCGTTCTGATCATCCGTGCGGCGACCGTCAGTGAAAGTCACATGATCGATCCACACATTGCTGGCGCCATCAACGGTCAGTCCGTCCAGCTCCGAATTCCAGTTGCCATCTTTGCCATCGTTGCGGTCCCAGATTGGCTGTGGGTCCCATGGATTCTCGATCGTGACGTTGCGAATGATCACATCATTCTGCTTCACAACCAGGTATCCCTCTCGGATCTGCGCTGTGCTCCCCACGCCGATTAGCGTGGTTTTTTCCGGAATCTCAACCCTGCCCCGGACCTTCATGTCAGCTGTCGTGGTGTAGGCTTTGCCCTCACTCATATCGATCACGCCGGTCACCCGGATGATGCGACCACCGTTGCCGACCGAAGCCTTCAACGCGTTCTTGAGGGTGGCAGCAGAGTTGACGTTGAAAACAGCGGTAGCGGCAGCATTCGAGCCACCGCGCGTTCCGCCGTTTTGGGTTGCCCAGCCGGTCGTTGCGATTTCCCTGCTGCGGTCAGCCTGAGCGTACGCTTGAGTTGCGGTGGCCCCAATGGCCGACATGGTCAGAACGAGTGCAATCTTTGCCAAACGATGTGCGTTTTCCATAGATCAGTCCTTTGTTCCTTTGTGTTCACGGAAACTGCCCAGCCTCATAGGTGAGGCAGTTCAGCTTTCACGGGCCGCCACGACCCCACGGCAGATCTAAACGACTTAGCAATCGAACGCAGCGCATTGGTCCTCTACACATGCCGTTGCACAGGTGCGGGGCGGGAACGCAATCGAGCCCCGCTGTCCCTCCAGTCAACTTAGGACAACTGCAAGATCGCACGGCGTTCGATATGCGGCTGAGACGAGTCGGCCCCATTGGTCGCAGCAGAAGCTCTCATTGCTACGCCCGGGTCCGATCTTACGGAGCTGCGGATGCTTCAACGGTGGCAGCTCAAAGGTCAATCGCACATGTTGCCTTCGCTGCGCAGTCGGCGTCGGCAGAGCATAAACAAACGGCAAATACATGTTCTTATGTCTCATCGGTGGATCACTGCCCGTGGCTGGCAAGGTGCATCTCTCCAGTGCCAGACCCGCAGTTCCGGACCGCCGATTGCGCTCACTTAGTGACGCTCCTCTCGTTCACCTGGAAAGTCCTGCGGGATTGCGGGCGGAACGTCTCCCACTTAGCCAGCTGGGACTCGAAGGGGCCGGAAGACCTGGATTCTGGTAGGCGCATGTGCAAGTGGGGAAACTTGCAAGAGCCGCCCTTCAGGAGCAAAGTTTCCCCATCCAAGGGGGGATGAGCAATGGAACGCTCGCAATTCATTATCGATCGCGCACTGTATTCAGACGACGTCGTGGCTCGGGCCGTGCATCGCCATACCGGCGAGCTTGGTGTGGAGGTGCGCAGCCAAGGCGCCAGCCTCACCGTTGGCTTTTGGTCTCTGGACGGCTCCGACCTGCCAGAGAACCTCTGGACCCGGTTTTCCCGAGACTTGCTGGACGAACGCCTGCGGGCGGCTGTCCGAGCAGAGACGAGCGGGCTGCAGCAGGAGCTGCTTCGCGCAGCGCTGAACCAGGCACAGCCGGTGATGCCCCATGTCGAGGTTTAGGCCCGCTGAGGCTTTCGCCGCTCCACCGGACTACCAACTGTTGCC
Organism: Stenotrophomonas maltophilia group sp. Smal32; assembly: GCF_030237085.1. Classification (NCBI taxonomy): domain Bacteria; kingdom Pseudomonadati; phylum Pseudomonadota; class Gammaproteobacteria; order Lysobacterales; family Lysobacteraceae; genus Stenotrophomonas; species Stenotrophomonas maltophilia group sp. Smal32. The sequence continues at coordinate 35,977 of NZ_JASJSI010000013.1, read as the reverse complement.
TCTGCGGTTCCGGCGCTTGCCGTGGGATCACGATCGGGCTTTCGTCTCGTCGATGGCCGGCGACTGGCTCATGATGAAGATGGAGGACGTTCAGCGCCTGGTGACCCACCGGTTGCCTACCGACTCCGCCCTGTTTGAGGATTTGGAAGCCCGGCACCTGGCCCTTGCCGGGGCCGACCGAAGCAGCTTGGCGCCCCTGCTTAGTCAAATCCGCAGCCGAAAGTCCTACCTGATGGGAGGACCTGCTCTCCACATCTTCGTGGTGTCGCTGCGTTGCCACCACACCTGCAACTATTGCCAAGTGTCACGGCAGGAAACGAGCGCCACGGCGTTCGACATGGAAAGCGCGCACGCCGAACAGGCGGTGGAACGGCTGTTCGAATGGCCGAGCCAAGAACTGACGATCGAATTCCAAGGGGGTGAACCCCTGCTCAATTTTGAGCAAGTGAAGGCCATCACCCGGCGGATCGTCGAGCGCAATCGGAGCGCCCGACGCACCCTGCGATTCGTGCTGGCATCCACCCTGCATGACCTCACCGACGACCAACTGGCGTTTCTGACCGAACATCGCTTCAAGTTGTCCACGTCACTGGACGGTCCCGAATGGCTTCACAACGCCAATCGCCCCAGACCCGGTCGCGACAGCTACCGGCGGACTGTGGAGGGGATTGAACGCGGGCGCCGTTGGCTCGGAGACGATGGCGTCTCGGCGCTGACGACGCTGACCCGCCAGAGCCTCGAGGTTCCTGAGGCCATCATCGACGAATACCGGAAGCTGGGTTTCCACAGCATCTCCTTGCGTCCTTTGAGCCCCTATGGGTTCGCCAACAAGACGGCCCGGCGCACCGGCTACCCCACGGAAGACTTCCTTGCCTTCTACCGGCGCGCCTTCGATCACTTGCTGTCGGTGAACCTGGCCGGTTACGCCATGGAAGAGTCCTACGCGTCTCTCCTCCTCTCCCAGCTCTTCACGTCCTTCGGGCACGGCTACGTCGATCTCCGATCGCCTTCTGGAGCCGGGTTGGGCGCCGTCATTTATGACCATGATGGGCGGGTCTATCCGTCGGACGAGGCACGCATGCTGGCCGCCATGGGGGACGATGCCTTTGCCTTGGGCCACGTGGCCCAACCGGTCAGCCAATGGCTGTCCTCGCCCCCCATGGCCCGCTTGCTGGACGCCGGGATCGCCGAGGCCCTACCCACGTGCTCCGACTGCGCGTTTGTGCCGATGTGCGGCGCCGATCCGATTGAGCACTACGCCCGCCAAGGAGATCCTATCGGCCATCGGCCTAGCAGCGACTTCTGCCGGCGGAACATGGGGCTCTTCGATTTTCTTCTGGAACGATACGAGAAGGCTGACCGGAGCATCCAAGGGTTGATGCGCTCCTGGGGCAATCCGAAGCCGTCGGTGGAGGACGCCGTCCATGCTGCCGCTTGAAACCAGAGCCGAGCTGGCACCGTCGGCGAAGGCCAGCCTGCTCAAGGTCGTGTCGCTGGCAGAGTTTGCCCAATCAGCACTACCTTTGGAGCGCTTGGCCCTGGACCTGCGGGACGTCCCGGAGGACCACTTCAGCAATGACCTGCTAAGCCTGCCGTGGGGTGCAGTCTTGCCTTCAGGCGGGTTGCGCTCTGCCGGTGAGACTCCCCTCGTTCGCCTGGAAGGTCCGCCAGGTGTTTGCAAACCAGGGGACGTGGTGGAGCTCAATCCCCTGCAGAAGAAAGTGGCGATCCGATATCGGCGCGGCGACACCGGCAATGTGTTGTTCGCCACCGAGCGCTGCAACAGTTACTGCCTGATGTGCTCTCAGCCGCCGCGAGACGTTCAAGACGATTGGCGGGTGAGGCACCTCCTGGACCTGATCGACCTCATCGATCCAGAGGAACCTTCGCTGGCGATCAGCGGCGGGGAACCGACCTTGCTGGGTGACGGGTTGGTCGACGTGGTAGCCAAATGCGCGCACGTGCTGCCCAACACCCAGCTGCACATCCTGTCCAACGGCCGACTGCGTGAGCCCAGCCTGCACGCGAAATTTGCGGGCCTCCATCCCAACCTGAGCTGGGGCATTCCGCTCTACGGGGACCGCTATGCTCTGCACGACTACGTGGTGCAAAGCGAGGGGGCGTTCGCTCAGACCCTTCGTGGGCTTTACGCATTGGAAGCCGCCCAGCAGCGGGTGGAGATCCGAGTCGTGTTGGTCAAACCCACGGTGGAGCGGCTGATCCAGCTGGCGCGCTACATCTGGCGCAACCTGCCCTTCGTCGAACACGTCGCACTGATGGGCATCGAGCCCATTGGCTTTGCCAAAGCGCATCAGCGTGAGCTTTGGGCCGATCCAGCGGACTACGGTGACGTCCTGTCCGAAGCGGTGGGGCTGCTGGCCGAGGGCGGAATCCCGGTCTCGCTCTACAACCTGCCCTTGTGCGCGTTGGACCGATCGCTTTGGCCCTACGCCGTGCAGAGCATTTCGCCTTGGAAGAACGATTACCTACCCGCCTGCGAAACCTGCTCGGTTCGACAGCGGTGCGGCGGCTTCTTCTCGTGGGTCACACCGGCTTGGACCAGCCGGTCCATCTCTCCTGTCCTGGAAACCTGATCATGTCCAACGCACTGATGATCGTCGGCGCCGCCACCTTGGGCACCTTGGGCACGGAGCCGCCCAAGGGCCAGTCCGACCTTTCCAGACTCTCCGAGTTGGACGGGAAATACGCGACCGTCCTGAGCACCTCGTTGAATGCAGGCCGGCACAACCTGTATGCAGGGCACCGCAGCCACAGCTCCCATCGATCACACAGTTCCCATCGATCCCATTCGTCCGGGTCGGGAAGCTCGTATCGCTCCTACACCCCGCCACCGGCGACCTATACCCCACCGCCCACCCGCTACACCACGCCAGCGGCACCGGTGGCCCCAGCAGCTCCACGAACCACAGGCACAGGCGGCAGTGTCGGCAGCCATTTGAATAGCTACCCAACCCAGAATCTGGATCCAGCCACCCGAGCAAACTCAAGATCCACGAACAACTTGACCTTGGAGCCCGGCACCTACGACAAGCCGGTCACGGAGGGACGGGACGCCGATGCGCTGAAGCTACTCATCATGCGCGTCCAGGCAGCGCTCTATTCCAAGGGCTACGATCCAGGGGCCATCGACGGGGTCCTCACTCCTGAGACCCAATCGGCGCTGCGGATGTTCCAATTGGCCCACGGCATCCGGGCCACCGGAACGATGACGACTCCCACCCTGGACGCGCTTGGCGTGCGGATCTAGCCCTCAACACCCTCGATCCCGCGGCTCCGGGAGGCCAAAAAGCGACCGGCCTCCAGAAGAGTGAGACACCCGTGGCATTTAAGGACCGAATCGCAAACGGCTCGACACATCTGCAGATCCGCTCCTATGTAGACCTTGCGCAGCTTTGCGCACATGGTTAGATGCTTCCATCTTTAAGGGGAGCAGCGACGATGGACCACAATTGCAACAACAAGCAGCACAGAGGCTCGGAGCACGACTGGCAACAGGCCATCGATGCCCTTCCGATTTTGATCGTCGAACGGAACGAAGCTTCCGTCATGAGCACCGATGCGTTGATCGCAGCGGCCCAATCAGGCTTGAGGGACGCCTGCGAGAACTATCGGACGGCTTTGATCGAGGATCGAGGGACGTAGGCGGCCATTGTCGCCGGCGTCTTTCGCGAACCGCTGAAAGGGGGCATTTGCCCCCTTTGATGTCTGTCAGAAGCCCCCGGCCCGCCCTACAGGCTGGTGGCGCGCCACACGCGCCCGATCAACCCACCCACCAGTGGCGCAATCGGGAAGACGGTGTAGAGGGCGGCCAACGCCAGCGGCGGGACGGAAACAAAGAAATTGCGCTCCGATTCAATCAGACCGGGGCAGAAGATTCCCACCCCGATGCTTCCGATCTGCACGGCCACCACGACCAGCGTGCCCATCAATGCTCCCTTCCAAAAGCCCCCGCGCCTCGGTTCCAGAAAGGGATTGGCCGCCTTGGCTGCCCGAACGCGCGCCGCTCGCCAGTTCAGCACGTAAAGCAGCAGGAGGAGCGCCAGCACGCCAACGCCAGCCGAGAACGCCGCCACAGCCTGCCAGGCAAGCCCCAGCTCTCCAGAAATTTCTGCACCGCCTGCGAAGGCGAGCAGGCCCGCACCGCCTAGGAGGATGGTAGCGGGTGCAAGCATGCCCCACTGCATATGGGACGCCGTCGAGCGAGAGCGGACATGGGCATTCATGGAACCTCCAAATGAGCGAAAACGAGGGCGGCTTACAAGGACCGATCAGGGCTTCTTCTGTGCGTCGATGAGCACCCACTGCCCTGCCCGCTTTTCGAACACCAGATCTGCACGGGCCGGCACGGGCGCAGGAGCCTCTTTCAGCTGACGCCCACCCTGGAAACCAATCACATCGAGGGTGCCGCCCGTGACGCACGTCGTTCGCTCGGGCCCGCTCTGATTGCAATCGACGTTCAGGTCATCCCAGCCACGCACTTCCACCCGCTGCCCCAGCTCGGCCACCAGGTTCGCGTTCAAATACTGCTCGTACCCCTTTGCAACCTGCTCCACCGACGGTCCCTGTTCCGCCTTACCGCAAGCGATCAAGGCAACGGCTGCTACCGCGGCGACCACCGTTCCACGCGTCATGCACCTTCTCCTTGGTTCTTGGTGACGTCCACTTCGACCGTTTCGTTCCGATAGCCCAGGCTCACCTTCTCGACGGTCACGTCCATCTTGGGCTCCGTGCCGTCGATCCAAACCCGATTGACCGAGAAGACCACGCGGTCGTCTTGAAACGAGCGGCCTTGCCGCGCGAGGTTGGCCGCTGCAGCGGGGTCCATCCGGATCAGCAACCGGTAGCGCCCCGCGTTCGGAGGGCTGGACACGCCAGTGGGCGTCTTGCGGATCCAGGGGACAAAGCTCTTCCCCGTGACACTCAAGCCAGCAAGCGAGATTTGCGGCATGGGCACGAACACTTCCATGACGCCACGATCCGCGTTGTAGCTAACTCCGCCCAGCGCTTTGAAGTTCGGGCGAACGGCATACCGCCGAATCCCTTTGAACCGCTCGAGCCTTGCGTCGAAGGCCGGCCCGAAGCGCTGCTCGATCACCGCCGCAGAGGGCTCCGCCTCTTTGCTACCCGTCGTCCTCTTTGCGGCCACCCAAGCCTGCCGCAAGCACCACTGCCGTTTGTCAGGCCTCAATTGGTAGGCGGAATGGGCCATCGCCAGCAGGCCCATGTCGCACATGTCGGTCCCTTGTACTCCCGTGGAGGACAGCCCTTCGCGCAGGTGCTGAGCACCCTCAAGGATGTCCTCGTCCAGGTCCCAGTACATCCCTGCAGGTTCGGCGTATAGGGGGTGGGACACCTTGGCCTGCGAGCCGGACTTCCCAGAAATGGCCCCACCGATCTGCCGAAGCAGGCCTGAAGCGGTCTTGGATTGGGCGCTGGCACCCGTCGATACGGCCAGCGCGAGCGCGCCGGCGAGAACTGCCCCGTTCTTCATACAGCCCCTCGTTCCTTTGGATGGACTTGCCACGAACTTACGTGACACGTAGAGTCTACCCCTGACGTAGGGCTTGGGTCATCATCGGTGCATGCCTGCACTGCATCCGTTCAGCCTGTGACTACGCCGACAACTCCGCGAGCGATCGTGGCCGCGCGCTTGCGTCAAGCCCGCGAATGGCGGGGCCTGAGCCAACGGGAAGTGGGGATGCGAATGGGGCTGGACAAAGACACGGCGTCGGCACGAATCTCCCGCTACGAGTCGGGGGCGATGTCTATCAGCCTCGAAGCACTGTTTGAGCTCGCGCAGGCACTGGACGTGCCGCCGGCTTACTTGCTGGCGACGACGCCGGCGATGGCAGACGTCATCTTGGCGCTGGGTGTTCAAAGCGAGGCTCAACAGGCCAAGCTTTCTCAAGCCCTGGAAGGGCTCGCCGCGCTCCCACCGGGTAAGCGGAAGCAAGCCATTGACCGACTCTTGGCGGACTTCGAACCTCCATAGGCTCCTTTCAGCGAGCCGGTCTCAGCGATTGCGACGACAACAGGTGATAATCCGCCCGGTATGGACACGGGGGAATACGGGATGTTGTTTTCAGCGGCGATCAGCGATCGCTTTCAACGGTTCAAACAGTGGTGGCTCATCCAACCGCTGACCGTTAGGGCTTACTTCAGTGGGGCGGCCCTCATGGGCATCGCCCTTCTTCTGTTCCGCTTTGCTCCGAAGGCTTTGGCCACCGACGTCATCACTTACGCAGCCAGCTTCTTCTTTGCAGTTGGGTTCCTACGCGAAGCATTTCTCTGGCTCTATCCGAAGCTCCAGCTGCCACTGGTCAAGTTGGCTGTCACAGCGATGAGCGTTATGGCGCTTGCTGCCGCAACAGGGATCAGCCGCCTGGCAGTCAACGATGGCACCGGACAGGATCCCTCTCATTTTCCAACCGCAGTAGCGCTGCTTGTGCCTTTCGCCTTCGTGCCGATCAACGCCTTCGCAATTACGGTTTCAAGCGGTCTTTCAGCCATAGGCATTATCATTTGGGCTGCAGGAACGTCTCCTTGGGGGAAAACGAAGAGGAGCGACTTTGACTACTTGATGCTCTGCTCACGCATTTTTGCCGCAGCAGTGGTGTCCATCGTAGCTGCGTTCGCGATAGGAGACTCACCAGTAGCGCCGTCCTGGATGAGATCCGTAGCTCGCCACACCGCATTTGCGCTCGACCTTTATAGCGATGCTTCGTGCGCCGTACATCCGAGTGATCGGTTTCACCGCATCAACGATGACATCGTGATCTTGGGGAGGATCACGCCCGACGGTCCGCGCTATGTTCGCCGCAGTTGCCCCTTGCAGGCCGAAGCGGAGGCGCCTGAGCTACCTCTCCTTGGCCCTCACCCCAGCCCCTAGACAGAGGAATACGATTCCAGAAAATCGGCGAATTCCTCGTCTTGACAGGCCAGTGCTTCGAACCGAGGCTCGCCCTCCTCAATGCACGCACCGGCCTTGAGAAGCATCAGGGCCACTTCCTGCTTAGTTTTGCTATTTAGATCGCTTGCCCATGCAAGCCACACCAGAGGAGGCTGGTCCATCTCGTCGTACGTGTAGGGGTAGCCGTCCGGCTCTGCCCCGACTTCCAGCATCGCTGCAACCATCTCGATATCGCCATGGGAGCACGCGTGGTGGAACTGCGGAAACGGCAAGGCTCGAGCGCGCACTTGGATTCCCAAGGGCAGCCTGCTGATGAGATTGTCCATCTCCTCCATGACAGCCCGGGTTTCCTCTTCACACTGAATTGGCAGACTCCAACGCGGATCCCTGGCGCTACGATGGCCTTCAGCGCTCACATCATTGTCCGTCTCTTTGCTCATCGACGCTCAACCAAAGACGTTCCCGGTTGGAACGCCGCCATGGTGGCGAAACGGCTCTGAAGGATCCCTTGCGGCTTGCGGGAGTTATCGGGACAGTGGTCCCGACAACGGCCAAGCAAGGCTAGGACAAAGCAAACGGAATTCCCAATACTTGAGCGCGACTCATGCTGGGAAAAGTCTCTTTGGCGTTGCGGCTTGAAAATTTGCTTCACGACCACTAGCCGCTCAACTGATGCCCCTCGGTCGAGCCCTGAGCCACTTATCCCTTCCACCGTTGGACTGGAGCCAAAAATATCTTGTGGGGAGCACCTTCGTTCTTATCCGTGGGCCGGGCGGACATTGCGACTTTGTAAAAGCCGCCCACCTCAAGGCTTCCCCAGCGAAACCCTTTGTGCTAAAAATGTGGTGCCCGTCATATTTCGCTGACGGGGGCAGTACTTATCACGCCTGGAGAGCCGGCGCAACACGCGTCAGCAATCCATCGGATCAGGGCGACCAAGACGGCCGTTGTCAGTTGTGCAGCGATTGTCATCAGAAGTTCCTCCGTAGCAAGGCGATACATCAAGCTTAGATGTAAGCGGCACCGTCAGATTGTTTACTTGGCGGCTTGGGCCTCTTCTAAGAGGTCTGTGTAGTAGTGGCAGGGGGGGCAATGGTTGCCGCGGCCAGCCCCGCCCTGTAGACGCTGAGATTTAATGGGGACCATGAAGATACCAAAGACCGCTTTGCAGGCCGCACAGCGTCAGCGCAGGTATGTACATTTTGATCTCCCGCTGTCGAGATCAGCGGTCAGGGCACTCGTGCTCGATGCGGCTCGCGTGGCAGCACATCCGTTCTATCCGTTCATTCGGCACGACATTGTCCGTCCGAAGATTAAACGTACCGGCAAAGGCCAATTTTTGAGGCGGCTCAAGACTCGTGAAATCCGATACGCAGCGCACGCTGATGCTGCGATATACGCCTACTACAGCCATCTACTCTCGCAAAGGTACGAAACTCGGTTGGCCATGGCAGGCCTAGGCGCATCGGTCATCGCGTTCCGCTCGTTGTCGAAGTCGAACACGGATTTTGCAACAGAAGCATTCACTTGGATCGCATCCAATTCCCCGTGCGTGGCGATGGGCTTTGACGTCAAAGACTTCTTCGGAAGCATCGACCATGCTGAACTCAAGCGTGCTTGGGCGTCACTACTCGACACAGAAACGCTTCCTGCGGATCACTTCTCAGTCTACAGGTCTATCACACGACATTCTTCTGTGGAGTTGATCGCCGCTCGTCGAGCACTCCACATTACTAGGTCCGCGCTAAAAAAGAGGGACCGAATGTGCTCCCCGTCAGATTTCCGCAAGATTGTCCGAGGTGGAGGACTGATTGATGTCAATGGCGTCGGAAGAGGAATTCCGCAAGGTTCGCCGATCAGTGCACTTCTATCAAACCTGTATATGTTTGAATTTGACGTTCGGATCGCAACTGAAGTCGAGAATAGGGGGGGCTACTATCGGCGGTACTGTGACGACATCCTAATAGTCGCAGATGCCAAATGGTCGACGGACCTTGAGGCGTTGGTTGCGGCAGAGCTTCAACGCATCGGACTTGTGATGCAGATTAGTAAGACCCAGATGCGAGAGTTTTCGCCGGCGGCTGATAAGCCCCTTCAGTACCTAGGTCTCACTTATGATGGTGATCGCATCCTACTGCGCCCTTCGGGAATTGCGCGGCACTACTCAAAAATGCGCCGTGGCATCTTGTCCCACAAGCTTTCACCTCGCCTAATCAAGGGACGCTCCTTGCTCCAGGTCAGGAGGAGGCGGCTGCTACGTGCTTACACGGAGCACGCACCTGCAACAGTGCGATCATTCATGAGCTATGTTCGAAGTGCCTCCAAGAAGTCAGGCTCGGCGGTCGTGCTACGCCAACTCAAGGGGCATCGCCGACGTTTCAGGAAGCTTCTCAAAAGCTAGAGCAGCCGTCTCTGTATGGCGTGTTACCTTACGACGGCGGCCTAAGTGAGGCCCGTAAACCGAAAAGCTGCCTCGATAGACATTAGCCGGGAATTCGCTCCTGCTCACCTCGCTATACTTACGGGCCCGCCTTTACATTCTGCCGTTCTGCGGACATCTGAACCGCTGCCAGGCCATTGGACAATGACTGGACAGCCAGTTCATGGAATGGAGTGCGATCTTCCACGCTGAGCCAAGGTCGCCGTAGCGCTTCTTTAGTGGAAAGAGGCATCGCCAGAAGATCGGTGTGGAAGCCCGCTAATCCTCTGATGCATCCGTCCTCCGTGAATGCCCAAGGCAGTTCCCGCTCCAACCCGGCAAGGCCAAGCTTTTTCAAGACGTTCACGACATCCTCCAAACGCTCGGCAAGGACTTCGCTTTGGAAGCGCTCCGCCCCACCGCAGCGTATGACCGACGACCACCTGTAACGCACCCCGTGCTTGTTGCTCCTAGCCGCCCGGTGCTCGGGCACAACGCCCTCGCCACGGAGTCGACGCTTCTTGAGAGCTTCCTTTGAAATCCCAAGGATGTACGCGGCAACCCCCGGGCCGACCCATTCAACCCGCCCGGCCTTCGCTTTCGCCAACTCCAGCTCTTCTGCATGGGTCAGTTCGATTGGCTTGGGCTGGGCTGGACGCCGTCCTGGGCGCAGGCCCATCACCTCCCTTTCCAGTTCAGTTCCAGCGGTCATGACGCCTCCGTGTGCCGGGCGAAAGGCCTAGCCGAATTGCCAGACACCGCCCCCGGCGCCCAACGCGCCTCCAAATCGCTTGCCTGCTGGGCAGCCTTGGCTTCGCGGAGTTCTTGCATAACTATCTGAAGCACGTTGGCGTAGGCGGCGTGGTAGGGCTCACGCGTCTCCCCGTCGACCCAGGGCGCCTGCAGGGCCACCTCGATCGTGGCATCCCATACATCGCCCCGTTCAAGTGCGCCGCTCAGCACATCGTCGCTCACCACCAAGACATGGCCGGCCACCCGGCCATCCACCAGTGCCCACTCATGGGGAACCACGGCAATGTCATCGAGCGTTGCCAGCGTGGCAATGCGGCCCAACTTCTTCTGCAGCCTGCTTGCATCGTCCCGGGCCTGCCGCAGCGCCAACTCGATTTCGAGCTCGCGGACCCGTTGCTGGGCTGCGTCCAGTTCATCGATCAGGCGGCGCTCTTTGACACTGCGCCCCACGCGTGAGGCCTGCCAAGCGACAAGTTCCGTGTAAGGGTAACGAACATGCTCGTTCGCCCCTCCTCCAGCGCGGCCGGCGCCTTTCACAAAGGGCGGCCCTGCAGGAGGCGTTCGACGGCGCCAATCCCCAAGCGTGTCGAAGTGGACTCCGAGGTAACGCGCCGCTGCCTTGGTGCTGATCGTAGGAGGCGGCAAGCCTGCGGCAGCTTTGTTCAGCTCAGCATCCAGTGCCGCAGAGCGCAGCTCCAGGTAGTCCTCTTCTTTACGCTGGCATTCCATTGAGTCGCTCCTTACTGGGCGTCGCGCCGGTTTCTTGCTGAGAAAATCGAGACTGGGGCATCGCCGGACTCGTCCAGGCGGGGCTTGTCCGTGCCCTTCAAGCGGTTCCATACACGGGGACTCGTGGCCACCATGTGCTCTTCAACCCGGCCCATGGCCTCGCGGAGCTTGGACCACTCCTGCTCGGTGTAGCGTTCCGATACAGCGGCCATTCGATCCTCGCCTCGCCCCAACGTTCTGTGGTGGAGCAGTTGGGACACGATTCGGCTTTCGCCGAACAGGAGGGCGGCGTAACGGCCGAGCGTCCGGCGCAGATCGTGGAGGGTCAGACCAATGTCCACCTCTGCCCGCAGATCGAGCAACCCCGCGTCCCGGCGCACGTTTGCCACGATGCTCTTGCTGTCCGAGTAGTGCCCCGTCGTGCTTCGGTCCGATCGGGCCGGGAATACAAACATGGTTTTGGCCAGCGCGCGGCGTGCCCTCTCCACCTCTTTTTCCAGCCGGTCCAGCAGATCCCTGCGTGCACGCCTGGCTCGAGCGGCGCCCAACACTTCTTCCGCGTCCGCCAAGTCTTGCTTGAGCTTGGTTTCGTCCGCGCGCTCGTCGAACCGCCGCTGCAAAATCTTTTCAGCAAAGTAGGCCACCGGCAGGTAGCGCTCCTCGCCATTCTTGGTGTCAAACAGGTAGACCTGGGACCCTGCCCGCCTAGTGTAAGGGTTGACCTCATCCGGTGCTGCCAACCAGACCCAGGACACTTCCGACTGGCGCAGCTCGCCCGGGGAGCACCGGTCAAACCAGCGCAGGGGAGCGGCCTCGCCGCGGCGGGTGCCCCAGAGCAAGGTCAGCAGCAAGTAGTCGGCGCCGGTGGCGTTCAAGCCGCCCTGCTCGTCCCGCCTGGCCAAGATCACCTTTAGGACCGTGGGCAGCGTCTCGTCCCCCAACGGGTTGCGCACCTCGGCACGCTCGTAGTGGCGGCGCAGTGCTTGTGAGTCCCGAAGCATGTCGTCGTCGTGGATGACCTGGAACGGGTTGTAGCGCAGCACCGGTTCCCGCTGCTGCTGAGCCGCCGCTTTGCGTTCCCGCTTCAGCACCAGGTCGACCGCCCTCTTCGCGTCTGTGAACGCGTGCTCTGTCGATGCTAGACCCGCCGCTTTGACTCGCTGGATGTACTTCCCGGTCACACCCAACGCTTCGAGCTGTTGCGTGGAAAGTGCGGCCCAATCCGGCTGATCAGCCAGCGCTTGGCGCATCGGGGTGGGGATCCGGTTGGAGCGCACCATGGACGATCGCCGCAAGCTGTCGAACGCACGGTGGATGTCCTTGTCCAACAGCTGAAGGATCGGCTTGTCCGCCAGCCCGACTTCCGGGCGAGCAAACCGCGCCAAGCTGTCTTGGATGGCCCGGATGCTGGCGGGCTTGGCCTTGTTGTTGCGCACGCGCTTCTGCAGGTCTTCAACGTAAGCCGTGAAGCAGTCCGCCAGCGTGAGCCCCTTCAGCTCCACCAGCTGCTCGGCTCGGGCCTCTTCCTTCGAAGGATGCTCGCCCGTTTCTCGAACCACGGCCAACTTCCGCCGGGCCAGTTCGTAGGCTTGCTCCGGCCCGATGTCGGTGACGCTGCCCAGGGAGAATCGACGAACCCCGGCTGGGCCACGGACCACGACTTCGTAGGTGGTGCGGGTGGTGCCTACATAGAAGCCAAAGCCCGTCGGTGCCCCCTGATTGCCGTCCAGGACGCGGTAGGGCTTCCCGGCGTCTTCGGGCAGTCGAGGGGCGATGACCACCCTGCCCTGCTTGCCTTCGACCGGGCCCTTGGCCACGCTCAGTTCGCAGATTTGGCGGTAGGTCAGCTTAAACTTGGTGCCTCGGCGGCGCGGGGCTTCTGCCTGCGCCGCAACAACCGTATCCATGGTCGATCCGCCGTCTGTCCGTCGCAACATCGATTTGATCCTCTTTGATTGATCAGCGCAACCGCGGCGCAACTAAGAACCCCGTTACTCGCCGTCAGCCGCCGGGATCGACCGCTACAAACCGTAGGAAGTTCTCTTGCAAACCACTGATTCAAAAGCGAAACCGTCTGCGTCGAAGTCCAGCGCAGAGCACACGCCCCTCATGAAGCAGTTCTTCGCAGCCAAGTCCGACTATCCGGACCTGCTGCTGTTCTTCCGCATGGGCGACTTCTACGAGCTGTTCTACGACGACGCCCGCAAGGCCGCACGCCTGCTCGACATCACCCTGACCCAGCGCGGCAGCTCCGGCGGCGCGCCGATCCCGATGGCCGGCGTGCCGGTGCATGCCTACGAGGGCTACCTGGCCCGGCTGGTGGCGCTGGGCGAATCGGTGGCGATCTGCGAACAGATCGGCGACCCGGCGCTGGCCAAGGGCCTGGTCGAACGCAAGGTGGTGCGCATCGTCACCCCCGGCACCGTCACCGACGAGGCATTGCTGGACGAGCGCCGCGACACCCTGCTGATGGCGTTGTCGCGCAGCAAGCAGGGCTACGGCCTGGCCTGGGCCGACCTGGCCGGTGGCCGCTTCCTGGTCAATGAAGTGGAAACCGACGACGCCCTGGAAGCCGAACTGGCGCGCCTGGAACCAGCCGAGCTGCTGGTGCCCGACGAGGAGAACTGGCCGGAGTTCCTGCGCCAGCGCACCGGTGTACGTCGCCGTGCACCGTGGCTGTTCGATGCCGACAGCGGCCGCCGCCAGCTGCTGAACTTCTTCAAGCTGCATGACCTGAGCGGCTTCGGCATCGACGACAAGCCGCGCGCCACGGCGGCAGCCGGCGCCCTGCTCGGCTATGTCGAGGAAACCCAGAAGCAGCGCCTGCCGCACCTGACCTCGATCGCGATGGAAACCGCCGGCGAGGCGATCGCGATGAACGCCGCCACCCGTCGCCACCTGGAACTGGATACGCGCGTCGACGGTGATACCCGCAACACCCTGCTGGGCGTGCTCGACAGCACGGTGACGCCGATGGGCGGCCGCCTGCTGCGGCGCTGGCTGCATCGTCCGCTGCGCCTGCGCGAGGTGCTGGTGCAGCGCCACCATGCGGTGGAAACCCTGATCGATCGCGGCAGCGACGCCGACATCCGCGAGCAGTTCCGCCGCCTGGGCGACCTGGAACGCATCCTCACCCGCGTGGCGCTGCGCTCGGCGCGCCCGCGCGATTTCTCCACCCTGCGCGACGGCCTGGGCCTGCTGCCAGCGGTGCGCGAGGTGCTGGCGCCGCTGGACTCGCCGCGCCTGCAGGCCCTGCACGCTGCATTGGGCGAACACGACGAGTGTGCGCACCTGCTGGCCAGTGCCATCGCCGACATGCCACCGCTGAAGCTCAGCGATGGCGGCGTGCTGGCCGATGGCTTCGATGAAGAGCTCGACGAGCTGCGCCGCCTGTCCACCCATGCCGACCAGTTCCTGGTCGACCTGGAACAGCGCGAGCGCGAGAGCAGCGGCATCGCCACCCTGAAGGTGGGCTACAACCGCGTGCACGGTTACTACATCGAGATCAGCAAGGGCCAGTCCGACCGCGCGCCGGTGCACTACACCCGCCGCCAGACGCTGACCAATGCCGAGCGCTACATCACCGAAGAACTGAAGGCGTTCGAAGACAAGGTGCTGTCCGCGCGCGACCGTTCACTGTCGCGCGAGAAGTACCTGTACGAGCAGCTGCTGGATACGCTCGGCGGGCAGCTGGAGCCGTTGAAGCAGTGCGCCGCCGCGCTGAGCGAACTGGACGTGCTGTCCGCATTCGCAGAGCGTGCGCAGGCGCTGGACTGGTCGCGCCCGGAGCTGCAGGCCGAGCCCTGCCTGAAGATCGAACGTGGCCGCCATCCGGTGGTCGAGGCGGTGCGCGAGCAGCCCTTCGAACCGAACGACCTGGACCTGCATCCGGACCGTCGCATGCTGGTGATCACCGGCCCGAACATGGGCGGTAAATCGACCTACATGCGGCAGAACGCGCTGATCGTGCTGCTGGCCCACATCGGCAGCTTCGTGCCGGCCAGCCGTGCGCTGATCGGGCCGATCGACCGCATCCTGACCCGCATCGGTGCCGGCGACGACCTCGCGCGCGGGCAGTCGACCTTCATGGTCGAGATGGCCGAGACCAGCTACATCCTGCACCACGCCACCGCGCATTCGCTGGTGCTGATGGACGAGATCGGCCGTGGCACCTCCACCTACGACGGCCTGGCACTGGCCGACGCGGTCGCCCGCCACCTCGCCTACCAGAACCGCTGCTACACGCTGTTCGCCACCCACTACTTCGAGCTGACCGCGCTGGCCGACGAACAGCACGAGGGCGGCCGCAGCGGCATCGCCAACGTGCACCTGGACGCGGTCGAGCATGGCGAGGCACTGGTGTTCATGCACGCGGTGAAGGATGGCCCGGCCAACCGCAGCTTCGGCCTGCAGGTGGCCGCGCTGGCCGGCCTGCCTCGTGCGACCGTGGCGCAGGCTCGCCGTCGCCTGGCCGAGCTGGAGCAGCGTGGCGGTGAAAGCCATGCCGCCGAATTGGCACCGCACGCACTGGATGCACCGCAGCAGTTCGGCCTGTTCGCCGCCCCGACCAGCAAGGCACAGGAAGCGCTGGCCGCGATCGATCCGGACGAGCTGACCCCGAAGCAGGCGCTGGAAGCCCTGTATCGGCTGAAGGCGCTGCTGTAACCACAGCGCCGCGGGAGGCCTTGGGCCCGGGGAGTTACCCCGGGCTATCGAAAGACCCTGCGAATCCGATTCTGAACTTCAATTGACAGAATCTATCAATCTGAACGGATCAATCGATTATTCATTTCATCTGGCCCTAGCTACAGTCGAGTGAAGATGTTTTCCCACGTCTTCACCGCCACCAGGAGCCAGCCGATGAGCCAGTCCGACAACAACAACGCCAAGTGCCCGTATCACACCGCCCCGTCGCCGGAGCAGGGCGCCGAGCAGCAGCGCGAGCTGAGCACCACGCCCAGGCAAAAGCATGGCGATGACCCGGTCACGCCGATGACCACGGCCTTCGGCGCACCGGTGGTGGACAACCAGAACAGCAAGACCGCCGGCCCGCGCGGCCCGCTGCTGATGGAAGACGTGTGGCTGCTGGAGAAGCTGGCCAACCTCAACCGCGAGATCATTCCCGAGCGCCGCATGCACGCCAAGGGCTCAGGCGCGTTCGGTACCTTCACCGTCACCCACGACATCAGCAAGTACACCCGCGCCAAGCTGTTCGAGAAGGTCGGCAAGCAGACCGAGATGTTCGCCCGCTTCACCACCGTGGCCGGTGAGCGTGGCGCCGCCGACGCCGAGCGCGACATCCGCGGCTTCGCACTGAAGTTCTACACCGAAGAAGGCAACTGGGACCTGGTCGGCAACAACACCCCTGTGTTCTTCCTGCGCGACCCGCGCAAGTTCGCCGACCTCAACAAGGCGGTCAAGCGCGACCCGCACACCAACCTGCGCAGCGCGCGAAACAACTGGGATTTCTGGACGCTGCTGCCCGAAGCCCTGCTGCAGGTGACCGTGGTGATGAGCGACCGCGGCATCCCGCGCAGCTTCCGCCACATGCACGGTTTCGGCTCTCACACCTACAGCTTCACCAATGCTGACAGCGAACGCTTCTGGGTGAAGTTCCACTTCGTCAGCCAGCAGGGCATCGAATCGCTGACCGACGCGCAGGCGCAGATCCTGGTCGGCCATGACCGCGAAAGCCACGGCCGCGACCTGTTCGCCGCGATCGAGAAGGGCGATTTCCCGAAGTGGAAGCTGTTCATCCAGGTCATGCCGGAGCTGGAGGCGGAAACCTATCGCGTGCATCCCTTCGACCTGACCAAGGTGTGGCCGAAGAGCGACTACCCGCTGATCGAAGTGGGCCAGTTCGAACTGAACCGCAACCCGGTCAACTGGTATCAGGACGTGGAGCAGTCGGCATTCGCACCGAGCAACCTGGTGCCGGGCATCGGCCCGTCGCCGGACAAGATGCTGCAGGCGCGCCTGTTCGCCTATTCCGATGCGCAGCGCTACCGCCTGGGTGTGAACCACCACCAGATTCCGGTGAACGCCGCACGCTGCCCGGTGCACAGCAACCACCGTGACGGTGCGATGCGCGTGGACGGCAACTATGGTGGCCTGCCGCACTACGAGCCGAACAGCTACGGCCAGTGGCAGGAACAGCCGCAGTACCGCGAGCCGCCGATGAAGATCCGCGGCGACGCCGACTTCTGGAATTTCCGTGAAGACGACGCCGACTACTTCAGCCAGCCCGGTGCCCTGTTCCGCAGCTACAACCAGGCCCAGAAGGACCGCCTGTTCGCCAACACCGCCCGCGCCCTGGGCGATGCGCCGGACTTCATCAAGCAGCGCCATATCGACAACTGCAGCAAGGCCGACCCGGCCTACGGCGCCGGTGTGGCCGCGGCCCTGAAGGCGCTGGCCAGCCAGCCGTCGGATCCGTTCAAGCCGGCGCAGCCGGAAACCGACTTCCCGGCCGCCACCCCGGGCGCGGAAGACATCGAGCTCTGACCGTCCCTCCGCCCGTACGCACGCCGCCCCCCTGTGGGGCGGCGTCGCCGTTTTAACGGCCCGCGTCGTATCGTCTGCACGCCCAAACCCAATCAAGGAGCCCCCTGATGAGCCTGACCGATGAACTTCTCTCCAAACTGCAGGGCGCCCCGCTGCAGCAGGTGTCGCAGCAGCTCGGCATCAGCGACACCCAGGCCTCCGGTGCGATCAGTGCCGCACTGCCGGTGCTGATGGGCGCGCTGGGCAACAACGCCTCGCAGCCACAGGGCGCCCAGGCGCTGCTCGGCGCACTGCAGAACAACCACAGTGGGCTGGACCTGGGCAGCGTGCTCGGTTCGGTGCTGGGCGGCGGTGGCGGTGGTGCCGCCAGTGACGGTGCAGGCATCCTCGGCCACATCTTCGGCGGCAGCCAGCAGAAGGTGGAAACCGGCCTGGCCCAGGCCACCCAGCTCGACAGCGGCCGCACCAGCCAGCTGCTGCAGATCCTCGCCCCGATCGTGATGGCCTTCCTCGCCCAGCGCCTCGGCGGTGGCCAGGCCGATGCCGGCTCGCTCAGCCAGGCGCTGGGCCAGGAGAAGCAGCAGGTGCAGCAGCAGGGCGGTCTCGCCGGTGGTCTGCTTGGCAGCCTGCTGGACCAGGACGGCGATGGCCAGCTGGGTGTGGGCGACCTGCTGAAGCTGGGCGGCAACCTGCTCGGTGGCAAGCGCTGACCGAAGATGTCGCCGGGTATGGCTCGGCGCTATCGGGGCGTCGCGTTGATTGGTATCCGCCGAGCGCATGATCGGAATTTCAATGGGTAGCGCCGGGCCATGCCCGGCGTCTTACCGGTTGCCTGCCTTCAGCCGCTCCAGGATCGGTGCGAGCAACGGCGCCTGCATCGAACGCGGCGGTGCCACGGTCTTCCCCTTCTCCTGCGCCTGCCAGTACGACCACGGCAGCGGCCCGTCGCCCAGCTCGTAGTCCATGCCATCCCAGGCATCCTCGCGGAAGGCGTAGAACGCCCAATGCACCTTTTCCTGCTCCAGCACCTGCAGCACATCCTGCAGGTAGCGCTGGCAGTCGGGCCAGCGCCGCATGCAACCGAACTCGCCCACCACAATGCGGTTGGCCCCCACGCCATGCGTCTTCGCCCAGTCCATCGGCTGCTGCAGGTAACTGCGCACACGCGTGGCATCCCAGCGTTCGCTGTGCTCGCCAAACGGCACCACGCCCGGGTAGCGATACGGCGTGGTGCGCTTCTGGTTTGGCGCGCTGGTGGCGGCATACGGCTCATACATGTGCACGCTGTACAGGAGTTTCGCGTCTGCCAGCGGCGCCGGCCAGTAGTTGAAACCGTCGGCAGCGGCGTACCAGCCGGCATCCAGCATCAACGGCATGTCCGCATCGACCGCGCGGATGCTGGCGATCAGTTCCGAATAGAAACGACGCAGATCGCGCGGTCCGTCCTGCACACCGGTGTACCACTGGCGCATGGCCTCTGCTGAAGCATGCTCGGCCAGGCCAGCACCGTATTCGGGAACCGGTTCGTTGATCAGGTTGTAGGCGGCCAGCGCGGGATGGCCCTTCAATGCCTTGGCGAGGTCGTTCCAGAAGCGCCGCGCGGGAACGTGGTTGTCGAAGGATTGCCACAGGCGCGGGTCGACCCTGCCATCATTCTTCTGCTTCCAGCGCAGCAGGGGCAGCGACAGCGGCACCAGCACCACCTTCAGGCCCGCGGCATTGGCGTCATCCAGCGCGCGGCGCAGGGTCGCCACATCCGCCTGCACCAGCCCTTGGTAATCGTCGGCGTCGCCCATCAGGAAATCGCGGCCGCCGGCACTTTTCCACTTGTCCGGGCTCAGCCGTACCCAGGTCGCGCCGGTGTCACGCAACGCCTGGAAATAGGCACGGTCAGGTGGTGCTTCGTTGAAGCTGTTGCCACCGCGCTGCGGCATATCCCAGAAGGTGATGTCGGCGGCGGACGCCGGGACGGCAGTGGCGAGGGTCAGGCACAGCAGGCTGCGGCGCAGGCGCATTGCGATCTTCCATGAGAAGGAAGATCCAACCTGCGGGGCGCAAGCCGAACGGTAGCTGAGCGCGCGCGGCACAGCGCACGCCGCGCGGCCATGAACCGGTAGATACCAACTTTGGTTGGCAGCCAGGCACAACGCCCACCAAGGTGGGCAACTACCGTCAAAGCGCGTCCAGGTCACCCAGCGCGCGGATCAACCGACGTGCGCGCTTGTCAGGCTTGTGCTCCGGCGGCTGGAACCCGTCGCGTGCGGCGATGCGCAGCGCACGCTGCTCGGCACGACGCGCCTTCGAGGCCTCGCTCTCGGCATACAGCTGCTGCGCCGCCGGGGCCGGCCCGCGCTGATCGCTCAGGCCCAGCACCTGGATCTCGAAATGCTCCTCGCCACGATCCACCTGCAGCTGCTCGCCCACGCGCACCGCGCGCGAGGATTTCGGACGCTGGCCGGCGACGCTGACCTTGCCGGTTTCGATGGCCTGCTTGGCCAGGCTGCGGGTCTTGAAGAAACGGGCCGCCCACAGCCAGATGTCCAGGCGGACACTGGGCGACAGCGGGGAAAGTTCATGCATCGATCTGGACTACTCCGGTGGCTTGTTCAGAGGGCGCGGATGGTCGGGGTCGGTCCGGCAACCGGTGCCGCCGATCAGCGTCGGCACACCCGCGGACAGATCCTGGCGCTGGCTGCCGACCAAGCACTCGGGGCGGTCGGTCGGCCGCACCTGGGTATCGCCCAGCCGGTCACCTGTCGAACATGCGGCCAGTGCGGCGCCGATCAAGGCCAGCGCCAGAGCCCGCGTCACCTGCAGTCGTTGATGCATTGCCACATCCCGCAAACCGGCTTGGTGCTAGTGTGCGCCTCCCGGGATTCGATCACCACTCCATGGCCAAAGCGCCGCTTGACCTGACCTCCGGCCCGATCGGCCGCAATCTCCTGTTGTTTTCCCTGCCGATCCTGGCGGGCAACATCGCGCAGTCGCTGAACGGATCGGTGAATGCGGTCTGGGTCGGGCGCTTCCTCGGCGAGGCGGCGCTGACCGCCACCGCGAACGCCAACAACATCATGTTCTTCCTGATCGGCTCGGTGTTCGGCTTCGGCATGGCCTCGACCATCCTGATCGGCCAGGCGATCGGCGCGCGCGACATCGCGCAGGCGCGGCGCGTAGTCGGCACCAGCGCCACCTTCTTCATCGGCCTGTCGGTGATCATCGCCATTGCCGGTTGGTTCATGGCGCACCCCTTGCTGGCGGCAATGGGTACGCCAGCCGCCTCGCTGCCGCTGGCCGAGGCCTACCTGCGGATCATCTTCCTGGCGATGCCAACGCTGTATGCGTTCGCCTTCCTCACCGCCGCGCTGCGTGGTGCCGGCGATTCGCGCACGCCGTTCCGCTTCCTGATGGTCTCGGTGGCGCTGGACATCGTGCTGAACCCGGTGCTGATCTTCGGCATGGGGCCGTTCCCCGCGCTCGGCATTGCCGGTTCGGCCTGGGCCACCCTGGTCGCGCAGACGCTCTCGCTGGCCGGCCTGCTGCTGTACATGCGGCACAAGCGCCACACGCTGTGGCTGGGCCGCGCCGACATGCGCCTGTTCAAGCTCGACCTGACCATCCTCAAGGCACTGGTGCTCAAGGGCGTGCCGATGGGCCTGCAGATGGTGTTGATCTCGCTGTCGGTGATCCTGCTGATGACCATGGTCAATCAATACGGCACCGATACCGGCGCCGGTTATGGCGCCGCGCTGCAGCTGTGGAACTACCTGCAGATGCCGGCGATGGCGATCGGTGCAGCGTGCTCGTCGATGGCCGCACAGAACGTCGGTGCGCAGCGCTGGGACCGTGTACGCGGCACTGCGCGCCAGGGCGTGCTGTTCAACTTCCTGCTGACCGGCGCACTGATCCTGCCACTGGTGGTGTTCGACCGGCAGCTGCTGGCGCTGTTCCTGCCTCCGGCCAGCCAGGCGCTGGACATCGCCCGCCACCTCAATCACGTGGTGATCGGCTCGTTCCTGTTCTTCGGTGTCAGCTTCGTCATCTCCGGCGTGGTGCGCTCCACTGGCGCGGTGATTCCGCCGCTGCTGATCCTGGCCGGTTCGCTGTGGGGCGTGCGTGTGCCGTTCGCCGAACTGCTGCAGCCGTACTGGGGCGCCGACGCGATCTGGTGGAGTTTCCCGGTCAGCTCGTTCGTGTCGATGCTGCTGTCGCTGGCGTATTACCGCTGGGGTGGCTGGCGCAAGGCGAAGATGATCGGCAAGCCCTCCCACGCCGAGGAACTGGCCACGCCGTCGGAGATTCCGGCTTGTCCGCCGTCGCCGGTGGCCGATCCGGACGCCGCGCTGGATGCCACTCCGCCGCGGTGAGGTGGGTGCGAACCGTTGGCCCGCACAGGCATGGCCCCCCAGCCAAGCGTGGGCTCGGCTCTACAGGAAGCGGTCAGCGTTTCTTCTTTGCGGCGTTGAATTTCGCGGCTTCCCGCAACAACGCCTTCAACGCCGCGGCATTGGGCATCGCACCTTCATGGATGTCGATCGCACGCCGCGTGTTGCCATCCAGGCTGGCGTTGAACAGGCCCTTCGGATCGGCCAGCGCCGCACCGTTGGCGAAGGTGAGCTTCACCGCCTGCTTGTAGGTCTCGCCGGTGCACAGGATGCCATTGTGCTCCCACACCGGCGTGCCACGCCACCTCCAGGTTTCCTGCACGTCAGGCAACGCCTCATGGATCAATGCACGCACGCGGGCCAGCGTTTCGCCGCGCCAGTCGCCCAGCTCGGCGATGCGCGCATCGATCAGTTCAGCCGCCGTGGTTCCGGCGTCGTCAGGGTTCGGCGCGTGCGTGGTCATCAGCGGTTCTCGTCGGCAAGGAGATCGTAACGGTGGAATTACATGCGTTCTCCAGGCAATGCGGCCGCCTGGCGCACCCAGTCGAGGAACTGTGCCTCATCCCGCACGCCATCCTGCTCAATGTGCAGGTAACGCGTATCGGCACTTTTGGACGGCTCCGGCGGCACCGGCCTCAGCGCGGCGCCGCGGAAGAACGCGACCTTTATGTAGCGGGTGAAGCAATGGAAGCTGAGGAACCAGCCTTCGCCCCTGGCCACCGAGTACATCGGCGAGTTCCACTTCACCGCCTTGTGCACGCCGGGTACGGCCTGTTCGATCAGCGCATCCAGCTGTTCGCCGATCGGACGTTTCCAGTCCGGCATGGCGGCAATGTAGGCCTGCACCGGAGCATTGCCCTCGCCCTTGGCGATCTGCGGGTTGCCGCCGGACAGCAGTGTTGGGGCGGCGGAGGGTGCGGTTCGCTTGGCGGGCATCGCACGGCACGTCCATCGGGATGATGCCGGCAGCCTAGCGCGACGCGCGCCTGCTGGTCACGGCGCGGTGCGCCATCAGCTCAGTCCGCCTGCCGCGCGCGGAACTGCCGCCAGTCCGGCAGCTTGCGGTGGCGGCGCAGCGAGCGCATCAGGGCCGCCATCACCACGCCGAACAGCGCGCCGGCCAACAGACCGGCCACCAGCAGCAGCGCCAGCGGGCGCTCGCTGCCCTGCCACAGCATCAGCCATATCAGCGCGGTCCAGAACAACCCGAACAGCAGGCCCTGCACCAGCGCATTGATGCCGAAGCCGGCCAGGATCGGTGGCGGCAGCGCAATGCCCAGGCGCCATAGCAGGCGGTACAGCAGCGGCGCCGACTGCACGCGCGCCAGCCCCTTGCCGTCGAGGAAGCGCAACGCCGACTGGATCACGGCGGGATAGCGCGGATTGATGTCGTTCATCACCTGATCGTGGCCGATGCGATGCCGGAAACGCAAACGGCCACCCGAAGGTGGCCGTCGCGGCAACAACCGAAGTTGTTTATCAGGCCTTATCGGCCAGACGGGCAGCCTTGGCGGCAGCAGCGGCAGCCAGGTCTTCCTTGATGCGGGCAGCCTTGCCTTCCAGGCCACGCAGGTAGTACAGCTTGCCGGCGCGGACCTTACCACGACGCTTCACTTCGACCGAGTCGATGATGGCGCTGTGGGTCTGGAAAACGCGCTCGACGCCGTAGCCGTGCGAGATCTTGCGGACGGTGAACGAGGAGTTCAGGCCGGCGTTCTTGGTGGCGATGACGACGCCTTCGTAGGCCTGCACGCGCTCGCGGCTGCCTTCCTTCACCTTCACGTTGACGACAACGGTGTCGCCCTGGCTGAACTTCGGCAGTTCACGGGTGATCTGGGCGGATTCGAATTCCGCGACGATGGACTTGTTCAGCTTGCTCATGGGTTACACCGATTCTTGTTCGGGTGGGCGTGTCGTGTCGACAACGTAGGCTCATGCAGTCACCGGACTGTGCTGCACGTTTGTTGTGGGTACTGCGCGCGCCGGCCGGGGCTGGCGGTAATTAGCCATGATAGCCGATAAAGCCGGCCCTGCGCTAGGGGTCGGCCTTCTGTCTCTGGGCTTGGCGGGCCTGTTCCAGCAGCTTGCGGTCAGCCTTGCCCAGCGCCTGTTCATCCAGCAGGTCCGGGCGCCGCTGGGCGGTACGGACCAGCGACTGCTGGCGGCGCCAGGCGGCGATGGCCGCATGGTTGCCCGAGCGCAGCACGTCCGGCACGTCACCCAGCGGGTGCTGGGCCGGCTGGCTGTAGTGCGGGCAGTCGAGCAGGCCCAGGTCACCTTCGAAGCTGTCCTGGGCGGCCGATTCAGCGTCGTTCAGCGCCCCGTCCTGCAGGCGGGCCACGGCGTCGATGATCACTGCCGCACCCAGTTCGCCGCCAGACAGCACGTAGTCGCCGAGGGAAATCTCCTCGTCGACATTGGCCTCCAGGAAACGCTCGTCGATGCCTTCATAACGGCCGCAGAGCAGGACCATGCGCGGCAATGCCGCCAGTTCCCGCACCTTGGCCTGGGTCAACGGCGCCCCCTGCGGGCTGAGGTAAATCACCCGCGCCGGGGTCGGATCAGCGTCGCGGATCGCCTGCAGGCAGGCCTGCAGCGGCTCGATCAGCATCACCATGCCCGGGCCACCGCCGAACGGACGGTCGTCCACCCGGCGGTAGTTGCCTTCGGCGTAATCACGGGGATTCCAGCCATGCAGGCTGAACAACCCCTTCTCCTGCGCGCGCCCGACCACGCCCAGTCCGGCGGACTGGGCGAGGAACTCGGGGAACAGGGTGATGACGTCGAAACGCATGCTCACACTCAGAACTCGGGATCCCAGTCGACCACGACCAGGTTGGCCTCGAAGTCGACCGATTTGACGAAGTCCGGCTGCACGAACGGAATCATCCGCTCGCGGTCACCCCGGACCACCACCACGTCATTGGCGCCGGTGCTGAACAGGTGCGAGACCTGGCCCAGGGCAACGCCCTCGGTGGTCTTCACATCCAGGCCTTCCAGGTCCACCCAGTAATACTCATCGGGCTTCGGCGGCGGCAGGGCACTGCGGGCCACGTAGATCTCGGTGCCGCGCATCGCTTCGACCGCATCACGGTCCTCGACACCGGGGAAACGGGCGACCAGGTGCTTGCCGCTGTCGCGGCCACGCACACCTTCAATCGTGGTTTCCACGCCGGACGGGCTGCGCACGATCCACGGCTGGTAACGGAAAATGGCGGAACGTGGCTCGGTCCAGGACTCGAGCTTGATCTCGCCGCGCACACCAAAAGCGCCGACAACCCTGCCCAGCAGGATGCGGCGCTCGATATCTTTCATCTGCTTCAACCAAGAGGGCCACGCCGAAGCGTGGCCCGTCAGGATCAGGCCGCAGCGGCCTGGGACTTGGTCGCTTCCTTGATCAGGTTGCGGACCTTGTCGGTCGGCTGGGCGCCGTTCTTGACCCAATGGTCAACGCGGGCCAGGTCCAGCTCGATGCGCTTCTCGCCGCCCTGGGCGACCGGGTTGTAGAAACCAACGCGCTCGATGTTGCGGCCGTCGCGCGCGCTGCGCACGTCGGTGACGATGATGTGGTAGAACGGACGCTTCTTGGCGCCGCCGCGGGTCAGTCGAATCTTGACCATGGTGTTTTTCCTATTGCCCAGTCGCCAGGATGGCGAGGTAAGCGGGCGATTATAGCGGCAGAGCCCGGCCGAGCCAACCCCAGGGGTGAACTCCCGGGGTCAGATCCCTTTTGCGCCGCAAAAGGGATCACCCCAATCTGTCCCAAGGCACCGCCGCCAGCACCGCCCTTCCCTGTTCAGCCAAGGCCTGCGAGCCGGGCAGGACATGCCCGTCGATGGCCTCCAGCGCCCACAGGCCGCTGGCGTTGCAGGCGAAGGCGGCCTTCACACCGGCCAGATCCGCCAGCTGCAGAGGCTGCGTGGCCTGCGGGCCCGGCCAGTGCCGCTTCAGCAGCGCCTCGGCCGTACCGCGCAGGGCCGGCGCCTGCGGCCAGAGCAACCGTTCACCATCGTGCACAGCCAGGTTCCAGGTGCTGCCTTCACTCACGTCGCCCTCGGCGGTCACGAACAGCACATCGTCGAATCCTTCCGCCATCGCCGCGCGACGCTCGGCGAACAGGCCAAAGGTGCCCACATGCTTGAGCTGCGGCAGTTCACGCTGCCAGGCCACGCTTCGCACGCGCTTTGAGGCGGTCAGCGTCACCGGCGCGGACACCGCCACCAGCACGTCCACCTGCACCGCCGCGAGCGGGTTTCGGAAATCGAAGCGACGCGAGTACACCGTCACCCGCAGCGAGGCATCGCCCAGGCCGGCCTGCCGCAGCGCCTGCGCCATCCAACCCCGCACCTGCGCCGTATCCAGCTCGCTGCCGAACAGTTCGCGCGTGGCCTGCGACAGCCGCGCCAGATGCAGGTCCAGTCCCTGCACGGCGTGGTCGCGCACCTGCAGCGAAGTGAAGTGGCCGTAGTTCACCAGCGCCGGCAGCAGATCCTCGACCTGTGCCGGCAGGCCGTTACAGGTCAGCGTCATCGCAGCAGTGCCTGCGCCTGTTCCCACATGCCGCGCAGCACGTCGGCGGCCGGCTGTGCCGGCGCCATCCACGCCGACTGCCCGGCCCAGGCCTGCATCGCCGCCAGGCGGTTTTCCTGCGCAGCCTGCTTGCGCATCGGCGCGGTCAGGCCGCGCTGCACCGGATACGGACGCGGCGCCGGGGCGCCTTCCGCAGCGGCCGCGCGTACATAGGGTGTCGCCAGGCCGCGGCCCAGGCGGCCACTGAAGGCGCGGGTCGGCCAGGTATCTTCCGGTTCGCTGGCGGCCAGCCCATCGGCCCACGCCGAGGCGATCGCCGCTTCGGGCGTGCGCAGGAAGGCGGTGCCGATCTGCACGGCGCTGGCCCCCAGGGTGAGTGCGGCCGCGATGCCACGGCCATCGGCGATACCGCCAGCGGCAATCACTGGAATCTGCAGGTGATCGGCCAGGCGCGGCAGCAACGCGAACAGGCCGACCAGCTGGCGCTCGGCCATTGCCGGATCGAACGCACCGCGATGGCCACCGGCCTCCATGCCCTGCGCCACCACCGCGTCCGCACCGGCGTCCTGTGCGGCACGCGCTTCGGACAGCGTAGTCGCACAGGCGATCCAGGCAATGCCGGCGTCCTTCAGCTGCTGCACGTGGCGCGGCAGCAACACGCCCATGATGGTCGAGGCCACCGCCGGGCGCGCGGCCAGCAGTGCGGCGAACTGTTCTTCGAAGTCGGCGGGCGTGGCATCGGCGGCGCTGGCCGGCACGTCCGGGCCCCACTGCGCCAGGAAAGCGCGGCTGGCGGCCTCGGCGGCAACGTCACGGGTAGGTACGGGGTCCGGCACCCACAGGTTCACCTGCGCCGGGCCGGTGGAGGTCGCGCGGAAGTCCTCCATCCAACGACCGATATCGGCCGATGACGACAGCACCGCGCCCATTGCCCCCATGCTGCCGGCATTGGCCAGCGCGGCCGACAACGGTACCGGGCAGGCGCCGGCCATAGGTGCCAGCAGGATCGGAAGCTGCAATGAAAAACGCCGACAGAAGGTGTCGGCGCGTTCAAGAATCGGCGATGCGTTCACGCGACATACCCGTTGGAGAAGTCGCCGCCCAGCATACGCCAGTCATTGTGACCGGGGCCGGATCGCAATGCGCGCCGGCCCCGTCGCTGCATCAACGGAACGGCATGCCACGGCCGCCCATGGCACCCATCATGCCCTTCATGCTCCGCAGCATGCCCTTCATGCCGCCGCCGGCCATCTTGCTCATCATCTTTTCCATCTGCATGTACTGCTTCATCAGCTTGTTGACGTCGGCCGGGGTCACGCCCGAGCCCTTGGCGATGCGCGCGCGGCGCGAGCCATTGAGCAGGTTCGGGTTGCGCCGTTCCTTCTTGGTCATCGAGCCGATGATGGCGATCATGCGCGGCACTTCCTTGCCCTGGCTGACCTGCTGCTTCAGATGGTCGGGGATGTTGCCCAGGCCCGGCAGCTTGTCCATCAGGCCGCCAATGCCGCCCATGTTCTGCATCTGCTCCAGCTGGTCACGCATGTCGTTCAGGTCGAACTTCTTGCCCTTGGCGACCTTCTCGGCCAGCTTGGCGGCCTTGTCCTTGTCGACCTGCTGCTCGACCTGCTCGACCAGCGACAGCACGTCGCCCATGTCCAGGATGCGGCTGGCGATACGGTCCGGATGGAACACATCCAGGCCTTCCGGCTTTTCGCTGACACCGACGAACTTGATCGGCTTGCCGGTGATGTAGCGCACGCTCAGCGCGGCACCGCCACGGGCGTCACCGTCGGTCTTGGTCAGCACCACGCCGGTCAGCGGCAGCGCGTCGCCGAAGGCCTTGGCGGTGTTGGCCGCGTCCTGGCCGGTCATGGCGTCGACCACGAACAGGGTTTCGGCCGGGTTCACCGCCGCGTGCAGGGCCTTGATCTCGGCCATCATCGCTTCGTCGATGGCCAGGCGGCCGGCGGTATCGACCAGCAGTACATCCACGAACGACTTGCGCGCATCGTCGATGGCGGCGCGGACGATGGCTTCCGGCTTCTGGTCGGCGCTGGACGGGAAGAACAGCACGCCCACCTGCTCGGCCAGGGTCTTCAGCTGCTCGATCGCGGCCGGACGGTACACGTCGGCCGAGACCACCATCACCTTCTTCTTGCGCTTTTCCTTCAGGTGCTTGGCCAGCTTGCCCACGGTGGTGGTCTTGCCGGCGCCCTGCAGGCCCGCCATCAGGATGATGGCCGGGGCCGGAACATTCAGGTTCAGGTCGCTGGCTTCAGCACCCATCACCGCGGTCAGCTCGTCGCGCACGACCTTGATCAGGGCTTGGCCCGGGGTCAGCGACTTCAGCACTTCCTGGCCGACCGCGCGCACCTTGATGCGCTCGATCAGGGCCTGCACCACCGGCAGTGCGACGTCGGCTTCAAGCAGCGCGATGCGGACCTCGCGGGTCGCCTCGCGGATGTTCTCCTCGGTCAGGCGGCCACGGCCACGCAGGCGCTCGATGGTGCCGGAAAGGCGCTGGGTCAGGGACTCGAACATGCGGCGCAACCTGTCTGAAAGCGGGGGACAATAAGGCAGACAGTATAACGGGTCCGCCCCTGCCCCCGGGCTGCGACGCTGCGGCCGTCGCCACCACCGCGGGGGTATGCGAAACTGCAACGATGACAATCGTTCTCATCGCCGTCCTGCTGTACCTGGCTGCCAGTGCCCTGCTGGTGCGCGCGCTCGGCCGCGATGGAACCCCTGGCGCGCCCACCTGGCTGTGGCCGGCCCTGCCGGCGATGCTGCTGCATGGCAGCTACCACGTGTTGGTCGCAATGCGCACCAACGGCGGCCCGGACATGCACTTCTTCGCCGCGCTGTCGCTGGTCGGCCTGGGCATGGCCTGGCTGACCTCGCTGGTCGGCGCGCGCGGGCGGATGTCGGCGCTGGGCGTGGTCGTGTTCCCGCTGGCCGGGGTGCTGCTGCTGGCCTACCACGGCTACGGCCACGAACCGAGCAAGGTGCTGGGCTGGCGCCTGGCCAGTCATGCCTGGCTGGCACTGCTGGCCTACGCGACGCTGAGCATCGCCGCGCTGCTGGCGATCATGCTGTGGCTGCAGGAGCGTGCATTGCGCCGTCGTGAGTTCCGCCCGTGGCTGCGCGCACTGCCGCCGCTGGCCGACCTCGAATCCCTGCTGTTCCGGGTAATCACCGTCGGCTTCGCGCTGCTCACCCTGACCCTGGTCACCGGCGTGCTGTTCGTCGATGACCTGCTGGCGCAGAAGCTGGTGCACAAGACCGTGCTGAGCGTGTTGTCATGGATCGTATTCGGCGTGTTGCTGATCGGCCGCCGTCGCTACGGCTGGCGCGGCATGAAGGCGGTGCATTGGACGCTGGCGGCGATGCTGTTGCTGCTGCTGGCGTTCTTCGGCAGCCAGTTCGTGATCGAACTGGTGTTTGGGCATACGCGGTAGAGGCGTGCCGACCAACGGTCGGCACCCACCCCAACATCACCTGGTAGTGCCGGCCGCTGGCCGGCAACTGAACCACGCCCTGCGTGGATGCCGCAGACGATCAAGGCAGCGGCTGGGCCAGGATCTTCCGCACCGAACGGCCACTGTTGGTGAGGATGTCATCGACCTGCCAGCAGCCCTGCGCTTGGCGCACCATCGGCAGGCGGGTCACGTAGGCCTTCTCCCAAACCGAATAGCGCATCTCGACCTGGCCGGAATTCGCCGAGGCCGCTTTCCAGCTGTAGCGCACCGGGGTTTCGATGTCGCCGTCCTGCGCATCCAGCCACGGATCGGAATCGATCGTGCAGATGCCCTGTTCGCGTTCCTGGCAGGCACGCTCGCCGCGCAGTGCCTTGCCGAAGGCGGGACTGACCAGCGCCGGTGGCGGCTCCAGCAGGTCGCCATCACCCGTCGTTGCCTCGTAGAAGGCGCGGGCCACAGCGGCAGGCTCCTGGCAGGTGGGCGCGGCCTGTGCGGCGGGCGCCAGCAGCAGGCCGGCGATCACGAGCATCCCTGTCTTTCGCATGTCCAATCCCTCTGGTCGTGATGGCGATCTTTTGTAGAGCCGAGCCCATGCTCGGCTGCGTCCCAGCATAAGCCGAGCGCAGGCTCGGCTCTACTTACAGCCCGTAGCGCTCGATCACGTCCAGGTGCGGCTGGCGATCCTGGTCGCAGGCCTCGGCCAGACGCAGCCAGCAATGCGGATGCGGCCACGTCGCGGTTTCCCGCTGCAGGAAGCGATGCAGTGCCAGCGGTGCATGGTCCTGCGGCTGTGCCACGGTGAACAGCAGGCCGGGCACCGTGCCGTCTTCCACATCGGGGTCGGTGACGGTGTAGTCCGGCCGGCTGTGTGACCACACCTTCCAGCCCTGTGCTTCGGCCGCCTCGACGAAGGCATTCCAGGCCTCTTCGCCCGGGTGCGCGCCATCGATCATCCAGCTGCGGGCGAAGCCGCCGCGCTCCAGCACATGCACCTGCGCATAGGTCGGGATGAAATGCTCGCGCGCTTCTTCTTCCTCCGGGGCCGGATGCACCAGCGCTGCATCGAACACCACCCAGTCACCCACCTGCTGGGCGCGGTTGGACGGCGCGTTCTCGACGATGCGCGCGGTCACCGGACCGCTGCGACGGGCGTAGTACTCCATCGGTTCGCCGTTCTCTTCGCTGCGGATGATCACCCATCCCCACGGCTCCTCGACCACGCCGTCCTGGCTGGACAATTCCATGCCTATCGCCGTCGCCGAGCGACGCACGGCGTCCCAGTCGCGCGCCGCGCTGGCGGCACTCATGTGGTCCCAATGCGCGGCATTCGGCTCTTCCAGCAATTCAACCAGCTGCGCATAGCAGGCCTGTGCTTCGCTGAAGCGGCCGGTTTCCATGTACATCCGCGCCAGCGTGCCACGCGCGCCGTGCGAGCCCGGAGACAGCTCCAGAAGCGATCGGGCCGCCTGCTCCAGCGCCGGCCAGTCGGACACACGGCGTGCACGCTGCACCTCGCACCAGTGCGCGAACACCGGCACGCTGCCGCGATAGAGATCGGCCAGCTGGCGCAGTCCGTCGTCATCGCCCTGTTCGGCCAGCCAGCGCATCAGCGTGTAGGCCGCGGGGCCATCGTGCTGGGTATGGCCGCGTACGAACCGCCACAGCAGCGACCGCGCCTCGGCCTGCGCGCCGCAGGCATTCAGTGCCGAGGCGGCCATGTCAGCCAGCGCCTCGTCATCGGGCAGCTCGGCATGCGCCTGCAGCAACCACTGCGCTTCGCGCTCGGGATCGCGCGACTGGTTCTGTTCGCCCTGCGCGTCCAGCCATGCCAGCAGCTCGCCCGCCGGCACCGGTAGCGGCGCGACGTCCGGTAATGCCTCGATGCGCGCGGCCAGGCCTGCCACCAGCGCCGCAGCACCCCGATCCTGGCGCAGCTGCGCCAGATGGGTGCGGGCAAGTTCCAGCTGCCGCAGTGCCACCCAGCGCGCGCCACGCTGCAGCGCCAGCTCCAGGCTCAGCGCCGCGACTTCGATCAGCAGGCGGTGCGAACCGACCCGTGCGAAGTGCTCGATGATGGTGTTGAAGCGCGTGCCCAGATCCCAGGTGTTGCGCGCAGGATCCCGCTGACAGAGCGCGGCGGCGGTGTTGGCCCACAGGCGCCAGTAGTTCGGGGTCAGCTCGCTCCACGGCACCAGCTGCTGCAGCGCCTCTTCGTCGCGGCCCAGCTGGGCCAGCGCCCAGGCCTTGGACAGGCGGCGCGGCACCGTGCAGTTGGCCGGCTCGTACTCCCCGGAGGCTGCCACTTCGGCCTCGCGCTTCTCGATCAGCGCCAGTGCCTCGTCGGCACGGCCGACAGCGAGCAGGATCTTGATCTGCATCTCGGGGAAGCTGTCGAACACTTCCTTGCCACAGGCTTCCACGGCATCGGCCTGCACCTGCAGGTAATCCAGCGCCTCCTGGCCACGGCCATCATCGAGCAGCGCATCGGCCTTCTCGCAGCTCAGGCACTGGAAACAGGCCCAGCTCGGGTCGATGCGGCCAAGGGTTTCGTCGCAGACCTCGATGCGCTCGGGCACCCAGCCCGGGCCGTCGATGTTGCCGTAGCAGGCGGCCAGGTCCTGGGTCACGCAGATCGACTGCGGGCATTCCAGGGTGTCCTCGCGGTGCGCGCGCTCGAACAGCGCTACGGCTTCGCCGAGTGCGCTCTCGCCTTCCACGCGGTTGCCGACGCGGTTGCGCAGCGCCCAGTGGCCGACATAGACGTCAACCCAAGGGTTGTCCAGCGCCTTGCCCAGGGCGCGTGCTTCGGGCAGCAGGGCATCGACGCGGTCGATCTGCAGTTCACTGACCTCGTCGGCGAGACGGTTCAGCAGGTGCGCGTTCTGCGCCTGGCCGGCCTGGCGCAGGTCACCCTGCAGCTTTTCGACCCAGTTCCAGATGTCCATGGGGGTAATTGCTCCTGTCTAGCGAAGGCTGGATGAGAGGGTGCGGTGCTCAGCGCAGCATCTGCTGCAGGGCACCGGCGATATCGGTGAAGGCACCATTGAGATCCGGGCCCGGCGTAGCAGTCGCGCGTGCCAGCGGGCGGCCCTGCGCGGCGACGATGACTTTCAGCGAGCGCAGCAGGCGGGCTGCGGCCTCGGCCTGTGGGTGGCCCTCGCGCTGGGCGCGCAGCAGTGCCTGCACCGCCGGGTTGTCGAGGTTGAGGTACAGCCGCGACGGTGCACGCGATTCGATGCGTGCGGTGAACTGCCGGGCCAGGCGCAGCGCGGCCATCGAGACGCGCTTGTCGTTCTCGTCGTCTTCCAGCCGCTGCTTCAGCTCGGCCTCGCGGTCGGGCACCACCACCACCGGCAGCGCCTCCGGGCTGAAACGTGCGGGCAGCAGCTGCTCGCCGTCGCCCAGTTGTTCGCGCAGCCACGCCAGCTGCGCCTCGTCGAGGCTGTCATCACTGCGGAACAGTGCGCGGTTGCCCTGCTCGGTGCCGAGCTCGACCAGGCGCAGGCCCTTGGCCTGGGCCCAGCGCCGCAGGAATGGCACCACCGCATAGCGATGGCCGTGCGCGACCGGTACGCCCATCGCGCGGAACAGCATCTCTTCAAAACCACCGCCGTTGTCGAGGATGACATGCACGGCACCGCGCGCCGGCAGCGCACTGGCCGGCAGGTCGCCCTGCGAGGTCGGTACCCGCACATGCTCCATCAGCAGTTCGAACAGGCGGTCATCACACAGCGCCGCGCCCAGCAAGGCCTCATTATGGCGCGTGAGAACGCGTCGCCAGGCTTCCGGCTGCTGCTTCGCAACGTCGGCCAGGCCGTCGATCAGCGCTTCCAGCAGTGCATGCTGCACGGCTCGGTACTGGTCGTCGCGCTGCAGGTCTTCGCGGCTGGCGGTAGGCGTGAGACGCGAGGATTCGATCACCCCGCCGATGAAGCCGGCCCAGGGCGGCAGCAGGTCGCGGGCGTCGTCGTCCAGCAGCATGCCGCGCACGAACACCGACAGGTTGCGGTTGTCGCTGGTGCCGTAGGTAGCACCGTCCTGCACCCACAGCAGGCCGGTGGCATCGCTGTTGCCATCCGCGCGCAACGGCACGGTGACGATCGGCTCGAAATCGTGCTCGAAGCGCGCTGCGAACTGCAGCGCCTGGCGCCGCGCCTGCACCGGATGCACAGCGACGTCGCCCTGGCCGCGCCACGGTGGCGGCTCGGGGTTGAGCGCCTCGGCCGCAGCACCGATGAAGATCGGTTCGGACAGCAACGCGCAGTAGCGGCCCAGCACCTCATGCAGGCGCGCCTCGTTGGCCAGCGGCAGGAAGTCCGGATGCAGCTCCAGCTCCACCTCGGTACCGACCGACCGCGCCGGCACTTCACTGACGGTGTATTGCTCGGCATTGCTGGACACGTACAGATGCCCCAGCTCCGGCGTCTGGTACGAGGTGGTACGCACGCTGACCCGGCGCGCCAGTACGAAGGCCGACAGGAAGCCGAGGCCGAACATGCCGATCAGGCCTTCGTCGTCCTCGCCGCCCTGGCGCAGGCCACGGGTGTAGCCGACGCCGACGGTGGCCAGGTAGTCGTGGATTTCCTGGCGGGTCAGGCCGGCACCGGTATCGGTGATGCGCAGCACGCCGGCAGCGGCATCGACCTGTACCGAAATGCGCGAAGGCACTTCGATGCCCGGCTGTTCGATGCGACGGCGGATGATCGAGTCGTGCGCGTTCTGCACCAGCTCACGCAGCGCCACCACCGGGGTGGAGTACAGGTGCTTGCCCAGCACCGTCATCAGTCCATTGAGATCGACCCCGGCACGACGGATTTCGGCGTTGGGGGCGGTGAGCGCGTTGTCCTGCATGTAATCGTTTACTCCTGGGCACGGAAAGACGCCAGAGGGCGTCTTCGTCGAGCGGGAAAAACTAGCACAAGGAAGCTGACCGTTACTGCATTGGACACGTGTAGAGCCGAGCCGATGCTCGGCTGCTGTTCGACCACCCGTCGAGCATGGCTCGACTCTACAAGAAGCAGCCGAGCGTGGGCTCGGCCCTACAGGACGGGCATCACGCCGCGTCGATGGCCTCGGACAGGCGTTCCACCGCAATCACTTCCATGCCCTTCACCGAACCACCCTTGGGCGCATTGGCCTTGGGCACGATGGCACGCTTGAAACCATGGGTGGCGGCCTCGCGCAGGCGGTCCTCGCCATTGGGCACCGGGCGGATCTCGCCGGACAGGCCAACCTCGCCAAAGGCAATCGTCTTTTCCGCCAGCGGCCGGTCCTGCAGCGAGGACAGCACCGCCAGCAGCACCGGCAGGTCGGCGGCGGTCTCCTGCACACGGATGCCGCCGACCACATTGACGAACACGTCCTGGTCGCCGACCAGCACGCCACCATGACGGTGCAGCACGGCCAGCAGCATGGCCAGCCGGTTCTGCTCCAGGCCGACCGCGACACGGCGCGGGTTCGACAGCGGCGAAGCATCTACCAGCGCCTGCACCTCCACCAGCAGCGGCCGGGTGCCCTCGCGGGTGACCATCACGCAGCTGCCCGGCTGATGGGTGCTGCCGCCGGACAGGAAGATCGCCGAGGGGTTGGAGACTTCCTTCAGGCCCTTGTCGCCCATCGCGAACACGCCCAGCTCGTTCACCGCGCCGAAGCGGTTCTTGAACGCGCGCAACAGGCGGAAGCGGCTGCCGCTCTCGCCTTCGAAATACAGCACCGCATCGACCATGTGCTCGAGCACGCGCGGGCCGGCGATGCCGCCCTCCTTGGTCACGTGGCCGACCAGGAACACGGCGGTGCCGGTCTCCTTGGCAAAACGCACCAAGCGCGCCGCGCTCTCGCGCACCTGGCTGACCGAACCCGGCGCGGCGGTCAGGCTCTCGGTCCACAGGGTCTGCACCGAATCGGCCACGATCAACCGCGGGCCGGCCCTGGAGGCATGCTGCAGGATCGACTCGACGCCGGTCTCGGCCAGCGCGTTGACGCCATCCAGTGGCAGTTCCAGCCGGTGCGCGCGGCCGGCCACCTGCGCCAGCGACTCCTCGCCGGTGACGTACAGCACCGGCAGTTCGGCCGCCATCTTCGCCACTGCCTGCAGCAGCAGGGTGGACTTGCCGATCCCCGGGTCGCCGCCGACCAGCACCACCGCGCCCTCGACCAGGCCGCCGCCCAGCACGCGGTCGAACTCACCGATGCCCGTACTGACCCGTCGGTGCTCGGTCTGCTCCACGTCCTTCAGGGCGGTGATCTTCGG
>NZ_JASJSI010000139.1:0-9930 GCF_030237085.1 Stenotrophomonas maltophilia group sp. Smal32 | reverse complement strand
CCCCCCCCCCCCCCCCCCCCCCCCCCCCCCCCCCCCCCCCCCCCCCCCCCCCCCCCCCCCCCCCCCCCCCCCCCCCAATTTTTACAACAAAAAAACCAAAAACAAAATTGTTTTCGTTATGGTGGGGTGGTTTTTTTTAATAATAAATAGTTAAGAGCCCCAACTGGGGTAACCGACCCCGGGGGGGTTATGGTGGTGGGGGCCGCGGTTTGGGCGGCACCCACCCTTCAGCCCCGCAGTTCCGCCAGCTGTGCCTGCAGCTCGGCCACGGCCGCTTCCAGTTGGGCCACTCGCTCGGCCAGGCCGGGGTCGGCTGCGTCGTTGCCACCGCCGCTGCTGGCGTACCTGGCCGCCAGCGCCGCGCCATCCACTTCACCGCACAGCAGGTGCATGTAGCGGTCCTCGCGCTGGCCGCTGGCACGCGGCAGCACCATCAGCAGCGCGCGCTGCTGCAGGCGCTCGATGGCGTGGCGGGCTTCGTCGGTGTCGGCGAAGCGGTGCAGGCGCTCGCTGCGCGAGACCAGCTCGCCCAGCGTCTGCGGACCGCGCAGCAGCAGCATCGCCAGCAGCACGGTCTGCTGCCGGGTCAGGTCCAGCGCGCCCTGCAGCCGGTGTTCGTAACGGTCGGCGCGCGAAGAAAAGTGCTGGCGGGCCAGGCCCAGGGTTTCCAGCTGGCGCAGGGCGTGCTGCACGCTGCCGGCGTCAACGTTCATCACCGGCTCGCGGGCGGTCTTCTGGTTGGCGGCCGACTGGGCCGCATTGATCGTCAGCGGGTAGGTGTCCGGTGTGGTTGCCTCCTTCTCCACCAGGCAGCCCAGCAGGCGGGCCTGCACGGCATCGAGCAGGGGGACGTCGGGGGTCTGGACGGAATCGGTCATGGCGGCCTCCGGAGGGGCAACGGGTCAACCACCAAGCATAGCCGTCCCAGGGCCGCCTTTGCCGGTAAAATGCGCCGGTATATCTGATTGCCGGTGAATCCATGCGTCGTCCCGTTTCCCTGTCTGTGACCCTGCTCGCCACCGCGGTGCTGGGCCTGTCCGCCTGCAAGCGCGTGGAGGCGCCTGCCGCTGAAGCCGCTGCCCCGCAGGCTCCGGCCGCTGCCGCCAAGGCCGATGGCGCACCCGATGCGATCGCCAACGACAATCTCAACGCCGTGCTGTGGATGCAGCGCGCGCAGGAGTACAAGGCGATCACCGAGCAGACCTACCGCGCCGCCGCCGACCACCTGGATGTGGCGCTGAAGGAAGCCCACTGGGATGCGCTGGTACCGGAGGAGCGCGGCAACGAGGCCAAGGGCCTGAAGCCGGCAGTGGTGCTGGACGTGGACGAGACCGTGCTGGACAACTCGCCCTACCAGGCGCGCCTGGTGCGCGATGGCAAGGAATACGATGAACTGAGCTGGGACCAGTGGGTGGCCGAAAAGAAGGCCAAGGCCATTCCCGGCGTGGTCGATTTCGCCAAGGCCGCCAATGCCAAGGGCGTGACCCTGCTGTACATCTCCAACCGCGCCGTGCACCTGAAGGATGCCACCCTGGCCAACCTGCGCGAGCAGGGCCTGCCGGTGGCCGATGACAGCGTGTTCCTGGGCCTGGGCACCGTCGTTGAAGGCTGCGAGCAGGCCGGCAGCGAGAAGAACTGCCGCCGTCGCCTGGCCGGGCAGAAGTACCGCGTGCTGATGCAGTTCGGCGACCAGCTGGGCGACTTCGTGGAAGTGACCGCCAACACCAATGAAGGCCGTGATGCGCTGCTGCAGCAGTACCACGACTGGTTCGGCGAACGCTGGTGGATGCTGCCGAACCCGACCTACGGCGGCTTCGAGCCGGCCCAGTTCAACAACGACTACAGCCAGTCGCGCCAGGCCCGTCATGACGCCAAGCGCGCCGCGCTGGACTACGCACCGTGAGCCGCGCACCGCTGCCGCTGCGCGATGACGAGCGCCTGATCTTCGCGCTGGACGTGCCCGACCGTGTGCAGGCGCTGGAGTGGGTGGACCGTCTCGGCGACAGCGTGGCGTTCTACAAGATCGGCATGGAACTGCTGGCCTCCGGCGAGTACTTCCAGGTGCTCGATGAGCTGGCCCGCCGCGACAAGCGCGTGTTCGTCGACCTGAAGTTCTTCGACATCCCGGCCACCGCTGCGGCGGTGATCAAGCGCCTGTCGCAGTGGCCGGTCAGCTACGCCACCATCCATGGCTGGCACCCGGCCATGATGGAGGCCTGCGCGGCCACCAACAGCGGCGACATGCGCCTGCTGGCGGTGACCGTGCTGACCTCGATGGGCCGCCAGGACCTGGCGCAGATGGGCATCGACCGCGAACCGGTCGACGTGGTGGTCGAGCGCGCGCTGGCCGCCCAGGCCGCCGGCATCGATGGCGTGATCGCCTCGGGCCAGGAAGCGGGGCCGATCCGTGCCGCCACGGGCGCAGGCTTCTCGATCGTCTGCCCGGGCATCCGTCCGGGTGGCCCGGTCGGCGACGACCAGAAGCGCACCGTTGGCGTGGCCCAGGCCTTCGCCGATGGCGCTGACGCCATTGTGGTGGGCCGCCCGATCCGCCTGGCGACCGACCCGCAGGCCGCAGCACGGGCGATCCAGCAGGAAATCGCGTCGGCGCTGGCTGCGCGCTGAGATCCCGCGGCCAGGGTTGCGGGCTCGAACGCCATCCTGCCCCGCGCAGGATGGCGTTTCTGCATCTGCCAAGCAGTGGTTGTGCCCGAATCGCCGCAAAACCTGCCGTAGATTTCATGGGACCGTGATGGCGGGAATCACATTCCAATTAAATCAATGGTTTATTCCAAGTTACGTAAAGTGTTGCCTTAAGTTGAAGCGCAGCGTAGGATCGCCGCCATCCGGTCCTCGGGCCGGACATGTGCCACAACACTGTCCACCGGCCTTGTTGCCGGCTTGAAGAGCCTGTGATCCCCGTGATCCCGGCTCTTTTTTTATGCGCGGGGCCCGGTCCGGGGTCAGATCCCTTCTGCCAAGGGCAGAAGGGATCTGACCCCAAGTTGCCCCCCGGCTTGCCGCTGTCACGTCGCAGGCCGCAAGATGCGGACCGGTCCGGGGAGTCCGAGTGCATGAGCGTAGCGGTGCGAGGAAGGTCTGCGCGTGGGTGGGGGCTGGCAGCCATGCTGCTGCTGGCGGTGGCTGCGTGCCGTGATTCAGCCGACGATCCGGCCAAGCCGGCAGCCGAGCCGGTCGCGGCGGTGCAGGCGATGGCGCTGCGCCTGGCCGAGGACGATCTGGTCGGCTACGCAAAGCTGTCGGTGCCGCCGAGCCAGTACCCGCGCCTGCAACAGGCCTGGACCGAAGGCCACAGCCAATGGCCGCTGACCGAACTGCCGCTGGGCGACCAGCTGCTGCCGATGCTGGCCGCACTGCGCAAACCCAATGCCAGCGCCGAACTGCAGCGCAGCTTCGATCGCCAGCTGGCCGGACAGGCCGGCGCCGTTCGCCAGGCCGCACAGTCGATGGGCAACTTCGGCGTGCAGTATCTGCGCCATCAGAAGGGCTACACACCGGGCCAGCAGGCGCATTACATCGCCCTCGTCGAAACCCTCGCCAGCTGGGCGCAGGGCGCACCCATCAGCGACCGTGCGCGTGCCCGCAGCACCATCGCCGCGCTGGTCGGCGCCGCCAACAAGGTCGGCTTCGGCGACGAGGCCGGCCTGCAGGCCGCGGGCATGGAAGGCAGCCTGGAGCAGCTGGCGCCGTTCATCCACACCCTCAAGGCGGTGCTCGGCAGTTACGGGCTGGGCGTGGACGACGCGTTGCGCAGCGTGCGCGGCGAACTGCTGTCGGTGGAAGGCGACAACGCGCTGGTACGCCTGCGCTACGTCCTCGCTGGTCGCGAGATGAGCCTGCAGTTGCCGCTGAGCCGGCGCGAAGGCCACTGGTACCTGACCCGAACCCTGGCCGACACCGACGCCCTGCTGCGCAAGGCCGATGCGGCCCGCGCCGCCGCCGCACCCGAACCGGTTGAAGCCCCCGCCGAGGGTGGGGAAGCGGCAACGCCACCGCCTAAGCCATAATGGCGCCGATGTCGAAACAGAACCCGCTGCCGTTCCCCGGCGAAGAATCCCAGTCGACGCCCGCCGATACGGTGCCGGCGTCCCCCTCGACCGGTACCGGCCCAAACCCGGTACCGCCGCCCGCGCATGCGCGTCCGGCCGGCCGCCGCCCGCTGTGGGCTCGCCTGCTGGGCCGCCTGGTCGAGCCGTGGCTGTCGCTGAAGATCGAGCCGGAAGACCCGGGCCAGTACAACGATGGCCGCCCGGTCATGTATGTGCTGGAAGACTACGGCCTGTCCAACGCGCTGATCCTGGACAAGGCCTGCCGCCAAGCTGGCCTGCCGTCGCCGCTGGTGCCGCTGGCCGGCGACCCCACCGGGCGCAAGCGTGCTTACCTGGCACTGTCGCGTCGCAGCTCCAGCAATTCGCTGATCCCCGAGCAGCGTGGTGCCAAGACCCATTCGGACTCGCTGGCCAAGGTCCTGCAGGCGCACCGCGTGCGCGAGGATCTGGATGTGCACCTGGTGCCGGTGTCGATCTTCGTCGGCCGCGCGCCGGACAAGCAGAGCGGCTGGTTCGCGGTGCTGTTCTCGGAAAACTGGGCGCTGGTCGGCCGCTTCCGCCGCCTGCTGGCGGTGCTGCTGAATGGCCGCAGCACCATCGTCCGCTTCGCACCGCCGATCTCGCTGCGCAACACCGTCGACGAAGGCCTGGAGCCGGAGCGCACGGTGCGCAAGCTGCAGCGCGTGCTGCGTACCCATTTCCGCCGCATCCGTGAATCGGTGATCGGCCCGGATCTGTCGACCCGGCGCCTGCTGGTGGACCAGGTACTGGCCGCCGAACCGGTACGCGAGGCGATCGCCGCGCAGGCCAAGCGCGACAATTCCAAGCCGGCCGATGCCTGGAAGAAGGCGCACACCTACGCCTGGGAAATCGCCGCGGACTACTCCAGCCCGGTGGTGCGGTCGGCCAGCTTCATGCTCAGCCACGTGTGGAACCGCATCTATGCGGGCGTGCTGGTGCACCATCTGGACAAGTTCAAGGCTGCCGCACCGGGCCACGAAGTGGTCTACGTGCCCAGCCACCGCAGCCACATGGACTATCTGTTGCTGTCCTACCTGCTGTACGACCGTGGCATCGTGCCGCCGCACATCGTGGCCGGCATCAACCTGAACCTGCCGGTGGTCGGCACCCTGCTGCGCAAGGGCGGTGCGTTCTTCATCCGCCGCTCGATCCGCGGCAACGCGCTGTACTCGGCCGTGCTCAGCGAGTACGTCGCGCAGCTGGTGGCCGGTG
This sequence comes from Stenotrophomonas maltophilia group sp. Smal32, assembly GCF_030237085.1. NCBI lineage: Bacteria > Pseudomonadati > Pseudomonadota > Gammaproteobacteria > Lysobacterales > Lysobacteraceae > Stenotrophomonas > Stenotrophomonas maltophilia group sp. Smal32. Next base: position 4,627 of record NZ_JASJSI010000139.1, on the reverse strand, counting down.
GCTACTCGCTGGAGTACTTCGTCGAAGGTGGCCGTTCGCGCACCGGCCGCCTGCTGCAGCCCAAGGGCGGCATGATCTCGATGACGCTGCGCGCGTTCCTGCGCCAGCCGCGCAAGCCGGTGCTGTTCCAGCCCATCTACATCGGCTACGAGAAGCTGATGGAGGGCGGCAGCTACCTGGACGAACTGTCCGGACGACCGAAGGAAAAGGAATCGATCTGGTCGCTGCTGTGGGGCATCCCCAAGGTGCTCAAGCAGAACTACGGCCAGGTGGTGGTGAACTTCGGCGAGCCGATCGCGCTGAACGACGTGCTGGCCGAGAAGGCCCCGGAGTGGAAGGGCGAGGCGGTCTCCGAGGACGAGAAGCCGGCGTGGCTGTCGACCACGGTGGATACGCTGGCCGAACGCATCCAGGTGCGCATCAATGGCGCCGCCGACGTCAACCCGATCAACCTGCTGGCGCTGGCGCTGCTGTCCACGCCGAAGCACGCGATGGGCGAGGCCGACCTGATCGCGCAGATCGAGCTGTGCAAGACCCTGCTGGTCGAGATGCCGTACTCGGATCGGGTGACGGTGACTCCGCACTCGCCGGAACGGATCATCGCCCACGCCGAGGAAATCAACGTCCTCACCCGCATCAAGCATCCGCTGGGCGACGTGCTCAGCGTCAGCGGCGATACCGCGGTGCTGCTGAGCTACTTCCGCAACAACGTGCTGCATTTGTTCACCGCCTCGTCGTGGGTGGCCTGCTGCTTCCAGAACAACCGCCGCATGAGCCGCACCGGCCTGGTCCAGCTGGGCCGCACGGTGTACCCGTTCCTGCAGGCCGAGCTGTTCCTGCCGTGGAGCGAAGACGAGTTCGCGCAGCGCATCGACCAGACCATCAACGTGTTCGTGCGCGAGGGCCTGCTGCAGAACGTCAACGACGACGACGGCGGCATCCTGGCGCGCAACACCGGGCAGACCGACGAGGTGTTCCGCCTGCGTGCGATCGGCCACTCGCTGCAGCAGGCGTTCGAGCGCTACTACATCGCCATCTCGGTGCTGGTGAAGAATGGCCCGGGCGTGCTGGGCGCGGCCGAGCTGGAAAGCCTGTGCCAGCAGGCGGCGCAGCGCTTGAGCCTGCTCTATGCACCGGCCGCGCCGGAGTTCTTCGACCGCACCCTGTTCCGTGGCTTCATCCAGAAGCTGCGCGAACTGCGCCTGGTGTGGCCGGACGAGAACAGCAAGCTGCTGTTCGACGAGCGCCTCGATGCCTGGGCCAAGGACGCCAAGTTCATCCTCGGCCGCGAACTGCGCCACACCATCGAACGGGTCAGCCCGGAAGCGGCCCGCCTGGACGAGCCCGCGCCACAGGATTGAAGGTAGCGCCGGGCCATGCGGTGGGTGCGGACCGTGGTCCGCACACCTCCCGTCTGTGCCAACCAGGGTTGGCACCCCCCAGGACCGGCGCTACGCCGGTTCGTCGGGAATCTGCAGGCTTTCCAGCTTGGCGATGCAGTCCTTCAACTGCAGCTTGCGCCGCTTCAGGCGCTTGGATTCCAGTTCGTCCTCGCCATTGGCGGCCATGCGGGTGATCTGTTCATCCAGCAGGCGATGCTCGGCGCGCAGGGCGGCGAGGCGTTCGACGATCTCGGCGGGGCTGTAGGTGTCCACGACCTCCGAGCATACACAGCGATGATGACTGCCGGGAGAGGGGAATCCCGACCCCCGGCCGGGGCGGCTCCGAGCCGTTAGAATGGAACCCATGAGTGCCGTGATTTCCCTTCCCGATCCCCTGCCGCGTTCCCAGCCGCGCGCCGCCCGCGATCCGCGGCTGGCCGAGCGCGAACAGCACAAGCTGGCCAAGCGCCTGCGCCGCCAGGTCGGCGAGGCGATCGCCGACTTCGGCATGATCGAGGCCGGTGACAAGGTGATGGTCTGCCTGTCCGGCGGCAAGGACAGTTACACCCTGCTGGACGTGCTGCTGCAGCTGCAGAAGAAGGCGCCGGTGCCGTTCGAGCTGGTGGCGGTGAACCTGGACCAGAAGCAGCCGGACTTCCCCGAGCATGTGCTGCCGGAGTACCTGGCCGGGCTGGGCGTGCCGTACCACATCATCGAGCAGGACACCTATTCGGTGGTCAGCCGGGTCATTCCGGAAGGCAAGACCATGTGTTCGCTGTGCTCGCGCCTGCGTCGTGGCGCGCTGTACAACTACGCCGAAACCCACGGTTTCACCAAGATCGCGCTGGGCCACCACCGCGACGACATGGTGGCCACGTTCTTCATGAACCTGTTCCACCACGCCAAGCTGTCGGGCATGCCGCCGAAGCTGCGCAGCGACGACGGCAAGCATGTGGTGATCCGGCCGCTGGCCTACGTGCGCGAGAGCGACATCGTCGACTACGCGCAGGCACGCCAGTTCCCGATCATTCCCTGCAACCTGTGCGGCAGCCAGGAGAACCTGCAGCGCCGCCAGGTCGGCCTGATGCTGAAGCAGTGGGAAAAGGACCACCCGGGCCGCATCGAGCAGATCGCGCGCGCCATGGGCGAAGTGCGGCCCTCGCAGCTGGCTGACACCACCCTGTTCGACTTCATGGCGCTGGGCCGTCGCGACGACGCGCCGCTGCCCGACGCCCATGCCTGGCTGGCCGGTTCCCCGGCCGACGCCGACGCAGATCCCGAGACGCCCGCCGTTTAAGGCCGGCCGCCCTTCCTCTTTGCCATCCGGAATTCCATGTTCTTTCGCAACCTGACGTTCTTCCGTTTCCCGACCACCACCGATTTTTCCGAAGTCGACACCCTGCTGCCGCACGCCCTGCTGAAGCCGGTGGGTGCGCTGGAAATGAACTCGCGCGGTTTCATTTCGCCGTTCGGCCGCGAGGAGAAGGAACTGCTCTCCCACCGCATCGCCGAGCACCTGTGGCTGACTGTGGGTGGCGAGGACAAGATCCTGCCGGCGGCGGTGGTCAACGACCTGCTCGAGCGCAAGCTGGAGGAGATCGAGGAGAAGGAAGGCCGCCGCCCGGGTGGCCGCGAACGCAAGCGCATGAAGGACGACCTGCTGCATGAACTGCTGCCGCGCGCCTTCGTGAAGTCTTCGCGCAACGACGCCTTCATCGACCTGCAGCACGGCTACGTGGCGGTGGACACCTCCAGCCGCAAGACCGGCGAGTACTTCATGTCCGACATCCGCGGCCTGCTCGGCAGCTTCCCGGCCATGCCGCTGAACGCCGAAGTCGCGCCGCGCTCGATCCTGACCGGCTGGATCGCCGGCGAGCCGCTGCCGACCGGGCTGAGCCTGGGCGAAGAGTGCGAGATGAAGGATCCGGTGGAAGGTGGCGCGGTGGTCAAGTGCCAGCACCAGGAGCTGCGTTGCGACGAGATCGACAAGCACCTGGACGCCGGCAAGCAGGTGACCAAGCTGGCACTGATCTTCGAGGACAACCTGTCCTTCGTGATCGGCGACGACCTGATCGTGCGCAAGCTGAAGTTCCTCGACGGTGCCCTGGACCAGCTGGAGCATGCCGACGAAGACGGCCGCCGCGCCGAGTTCGACGCCCGCTTCGCCCTGCAGAGCGCCGAGATCCGCCGCCTGTTCCTGTTGCTGGAAGAAGCCTTCAAGCTCAGCAAGGCCGACTGAACAGGCAGCCCGACGGCCGCCGGTCATCCGGCGGCCCGAAGCAGCGCTATGCTGGGCGCATGAGCCGTCTGCTGCGCCGCCTGATCAGCCCGACCCCGCCCGCCACCGTACAGCGCGACACCGTTCGCCTGCGGCTGGAGGATGCCGAGATCGAGGTGCTGCGCGTGCGTGATCCGCGTGCGCGGCGCATCAAGCTGAGCGTGGACGAACGCGGCGCGCGCCTGACGCTGCCGCCGCGGGCAAGCCTGGTGATGGGCGAACGTTTCCTGGAACAGCACCGCGACTGGCTGGCGCTGCAGCTGCGCCAGTACCAGGGCCAGGGCCTGCCGGCACCGCTGCAGCCGGGCGAGGACGGCGTGCTGCCCCTGCGCGGCGAACTGCTGCCGCTGCGCTGGCAGGAAGGCCGCTACGCGCGCCTGGAGATCGACGCGCACGGTGCCTGCGTGCAGTGGCCGACCCGTGGTGGGGACGCCACCCTGCGCCGCCTGCTGCGCGAGTTCTACGAAGCGCAGACCCGCGCCGACGTCGGCCGCTGGCTGCCGAAGTACCTGCCTACCCTGCCGCGCGCACCCAGCCGCCTGCGGCTGAAAGTGATGTCCTCGCAGTGGGGCTCGCTGGCGCCCGACGGCAGCATGGCACTGGACCTGGCCCTGGTGCTGGGCCGCTCCGACGCGTTCGAGTACGTGCTGGTGCACGAACTCTGCCACCTGATCCAGCCCAATCACTCACCCGCGTTCTGGCACGAAGTGGAGCAACGCTTCCCCGCCTGGCGCGAGCAGCGCGACTACTTCCAGCTGGAAGGGCGACGCCTCAAAGCGATGCTGCGCCAGCTTCTGTAACTGTAGAGCCGAGCCCACGCTCGGCTGCCGTTGAAAGCAGCCGACCATGGGCTCCGCGCTACAGAAGCGCGCACAGCGCGCGACCCGCTGCTGTTCTTCCTTCCTTCTTCCGTGGTGGGGCTGTGTCTTATATACATCTACGAGCCCACGAGACGGCCTCCTATCGG
>NZ_JASJSI010000138.1:0-10226 GCF_030237085.1 Stenotrophomonas maltophilia group sp. Smal32 | reverse complement strand
CGGCCGGCGGCGCGAAGTAAGCGGAGAACCCCATGGCACGCTTTTTCATCGATCGACCCATCTTTGCATGGGTCATCGCCATCATCATCATGCTCGCCGGCGGCCTGGCCCTGTTCAAGCTGCCGGTCTCGATGTACCCCAACGTCGCGCCGCCGGCGGTGGAAATCAGCGCAACTTACCCGGGTGCATCGGCCAAGGTGGTCGAGGACTCGGTGACGCAGATCATCGAGCAGAACATGAAGGGCCTTGATGGCCTGATCTACTTCTCCTCCAACAGCTCGTCCAACGGCCAGGCCACCATTACCCTGACCTTCGAGAGCGGCACCAACCCGGACATCGCCCAGGTGCAGGTGCAGAACAAGTTGCAGCTGGCCATGCCGCTGCTGCCGCAGGAAGTGCAGCGGCAGGGCATCAACGTGGCCAAGTCCAGCTCGGGCTTCCTGAACGTCATCGCGTTCGTGTCCGAGAACGGCAGCATGGACGCCAACGACATCGCCGACTATGTCGGTTCGAATGTCGTTGATCGCCTGAGCCGCGTGCCGGGCGTGGGCAACATCCAGGTGTTCGGCGGCAAGTACGCGATGCGCATCTGGCTGGACCCGAACAAGCTGCACACCTACGGCCTGTCGGTTGCCGAAGTGACCGCGGCGGTGAAGGCACAGAATGCCCAGGTGGCCATCGGCCAGCTCGGCGGTGCGCCGTCGGTGAAGGGCCAGCAGCTCAACGCCACCATCAACGCGCAGTCGCGCCTGCAGACCCCGGAGCAGTTCCGCAACATCATCGTGCGCGGCGCGCAGGACGGTGCCGAACTGCGCCTCGGCGATGTCGCCCGCGTCGAACTGGGTGCCGAGTCCTACGACTTCGTCACCCGCTACAACGGCCAGCCGGCCAGCGGCCTGGCGGTCACCCTGGCCACCGGCGCCAACGCGCTGGATACCGCCGCCGGCGTGGATGCGGCGCTGGAAGACATGAAGGGCTTCTTCCCGGCCGGGCTGAAGGCCGAGATCCCGTACGACACCACCCCGTTCGTGCGCGTGTCGATCAAGGGCGTGGTGCAGACCCTGATCGAAGCGATCGTGCTGGTGTTCGTGGTGATGTACCTGTTCCTGCAGAACTTCCGCGCCACCCTGATCCCGACCATCGCCGTGCCGGTGGTGCTGCTGGGTACCTTCGGCGTGCTGGCGATGCTGGGCTTCTCGGTGAACATGCTGACCATGTTCGCGATGGTGCTGGCGATCGGCCTGCTGGTGGACGATGCCATCGTGGTGGTGGAGAACGTCGAACGCATCATGTCCGAGGAAGGGCTGTCTCCGCTCGAGGCTACCCGCAAGTCGATGGGCCAGATCACTGGCGCGCTGGTGGGCATCGGCCTGGTGCTGTCGGCGGTGTTCGTGCCGATGGCCTTCATGAGCGGTTCCACCGGCGTGATCTACCGCCAGTTCTCGGCCACGATCGTCTCGGCGATGGCATTGTCGGTGCTGGTCGCGATCGTGCTGACCCCGGCGCTGTGCGCGACCATGCTCAAGCCGCTGAAGAAGGGCGAGCACCATGTTGCCCATCGCGGCCTGGCCGGTCGTTTCTTCAACGGCTTCAACCGCGGTTTCGACCGCACCAGCGAAAGCTACCAGCGTGGCGTGCGCGGCATCATCCATCGTCCGTGGCGCTTCATGGGCATCGTTGCGGCGCTGTTCGTGCTGATGGGCGTGCTGTTCGTGCGCCTGCCAAGCTCGTTCCTGCCCAACGAAGACCAGGGCGTGCTGATGGCGCTGGTGCAGGCGCCGGTGGGTGCCACCCAGGAACGCACGCTGGAATCGATCGCGGCGCTGGAAAACCACTTCCTGCAGAACGAAAAGGATGCGGTGGACTCGGTGTTCTCGGTGCAGGGCTTCAGCTTCGCCGGCATGGGCCAGAACGCGGGCATGGCGTTCGTCAAGCTGAAGGACTGGAGCGAGCGTGACGCCAACAATGGCGTGATGCCGATCACCGGTCGCGCAATGGCGGCACTGGGCCAGATCAAGGATGCCTTCATCTTCGCCTTCCCGCCGCCGGCCATTCCGGAACTGGGTACCGCTTCGGGTTACACCTTCTTCCTGAAGGACAACAGCGGCCAGGGCCACGAGGCACTGGTGGCCGCACGCAACCAGCTGCTGGGCCTCGCTGCGGGCAGCAAGAAGCTGGCCAACGTGCGCCCGAACGGCCAGGAGGACACGCCGCAGTTCCGCATCGACATCGACGCGGCCAAGGCGACCTCGCTGGGGCTGTCGATCGACCAGATCAACGGCACCCTGGCTGCCGCATGGGGCAGCTCGTACATCGATGACTTCGTCGATCGCGGCCGCGTCAAGCGCGTGTTCGTGCAGGCCGACCAGCCGTTCCGCATGGTCCCGGAGGACTTCGACCTCTGGTCCGTGAAGAACGACAAGGGTGAGATGGTGCCGTTCAGTGCGTTCGCCACCAAGCACTGGGATTACGGTTCGCCGCGCCTGGAGCGCTACAACGGTGTGTCGGCGATGGAAATCCAGGGCGAACCGGCCCCGGGTGTCGCCTCCGGTGATGCCATGGCCGAGATCGAGCAGCTGGCCAAGCAGCTGCCGGCGGGCTTCGGCATCGAGTGGACGGCGATGTCCTACCAGGAGCGTCAGGCCGGCTCGCAGACGCCGCTGCTGTACACGCTGTCGCTGATGATCGTGTTCCTGTGCCTGGCCGCGATGTATGAGAGCTGGAGCGTGCCGACGGCGGTGCTGCTGGCGGCCCCGCTGGGTATTCTCGGCGCGGTGCTGGCCAACACCTTCAAGGGCCTGGAACGCGACATCTACTTCCAAGTGGCGATGCTGACCACGGTGGGCCTGACCAGCAAGAACGCGATCCTGATCGTGGAGTTCGCCAAGGAGAACCTGGAGAAGGGCGCAGGCCTGATCGAGTCGATCATGCACGCGGTGCGCGACCGCTTGCGCCCGATCGTGATGACGTCGCTGGCCTTCGGCATGGGCGTGGTACCGCTGGCGATCTCCACCGGTGCCGGCTCAGGCGCCAAGCAGGCGATCGGCACCGGCGTGCTCGGCGGCATGATCGTCGGCACGGTACTGGGCGTGTTCTTCGTGCCGCTGTTCTTCGTGGTGGTGCAGCGCGTGTTCAAGCGCAAATCCACGACGTGATGAAATCCGGTAGCGGGGGGCCGGGCCCCGCCGATGCCTCACCCCGTAGACCCCCCGCAACGGCCCGCGCGAAAAACCATTGCCCCCACGCTTAGGCAAGAAAATAACTTGACATTATTTTAAACTGGCCCCCCGCCTTGCGCTGCGCGGGTTCTCCACCCACGGGCCCAAAAAAAAACCCCCCGCCCGCCCCAGGGGTTTACCGGACGGGCCCCGTTTTTTGTGTGCCCGCCCCGCGGCGGCCACTACCCGGTACCGGTCAGCGCTTGGGCTGCAGCATGGTGCCAGTGCACTTGGGTGAGCCGCAGCGGCACTCCCAGATCTTCTTCAGCTTGGCGGTGTGGCGCTCGGCCAGGGTGATGCCGTAGTTGTAGGTCAGTTCCTCACCGGCCTTGATGTCACGCAGCGCCTCGATGAACACCTTGTCACCTCGGCTGTCACCGTCCTCGTCTTCCTCGATCACTGCCTCGCAGTTCGGGTCGCAGCTGTGGTTGATCCAGCGCGCGTCATTGCCCTTGTAGTTGGCATCGATCACCCAGTCGTCGTTGAGGGTGAACAGGAAGGTATGGCCACTTTCGACGTCGCCGCTGTCATCGGCATCAACGTCGCCGTGGCTGCGCAACAGGCCCTTGTACTGGATCACGCGCTCGCCCTGCTTGATCGGGGCCACGGCGAACACGCCGTTGCCATGGATGGCGGACTTGCGGGCTTGGATCTTCTTGGGCATCGGCAAGGGAGGTCTGCAGCGAAAGGAACGTTGATTCTCGCCCATTCCGGGTGATTGCGAAAATCACCCCGTTGGCGCAGCATGGCGCCCCGGCAATGGCCCCGGTGTGTCGTCCCGGTCCGTCCCAGCGCCGGCTGAATGTCCGGGTTGGATGCCGGCGAATAAAAGCGTACAATTTCAGTCCGCTTTAAGAACCGCTCGCATTCCCATGTTGCGTGTCACCAAGCTCACCGATTACGCCACCGTGGTACTGACCGTGCTTGCCGCCCGTCCGGGCGAGGTGCTCAGTGCCACCGAGCTGGCCGAATTCACCGGCCTGGAGCCGCCCACCGTCAGCAAGGTGCTCAAGCCACTGGCCCAGGCCGGCCTGGTCGAAGGCCTGCGCGGTGTCCGAGGCGGCTACCGCCTGACCCGCCCGGCCATCGAGATCTCGCTGTTCGAAGTGGTCGAAGCGATGGAAGGGCCGCTGGCCCTGACCGAATGCAGCCACGACCACCACCAGTGCGGCATGGCGCCCAAGTGCGGCGCGCGCAGCAGCTGGCGGCTGATCAACGACGTGGTCTCCGAGGCCCTGCGCGATGTCACCCTGGCGCAGATCCTGCCCCCTCTCCCCCTTGCCGATGACGAACAGCGCCGCACCATCGCTGTCGACGTCGTCTCCTGATCCGTAGGCAGCCCCCCATGGCCACCGAAACCATCGAAAACGTCGCCCACGACGACACCCCCAACCGCGAGATCCACGAGCAGCTCGGCCGCAAGTATTCGGCCGGCTTCATCACCGAGATCGAATCGGACTCCCTGCCGCCGGGCCTGGACGAGGACACCATCCGTGCCCTGTCGGCCAAGAAGGAAGAGCCGGAGTGGATGACGCAGTGGCGCCTGGACGCCTACCGCCACTTCCTGACCATGCCGATGCCGGACTGGGCCAAGCTGGAGATCGCCCCGATCGACCTGCAGGCGCTGAGCTACTACTCCGCGCCGAAGGGCCCGAAGTACGCCTCGCTGGATGACGTGCCCAAGGAACTGCTCGACACCTACGACAAGCTGGGCGTGCCGCTGCACGAGCGTGCCAAGCTGGCCGGCGTGGCGGTGGATGCGGTGTTCGACTCGGTGTCCGTCGGCACCACGTTCCGCAAGGAACTGGCCGAGAAGGGCATCATCTTCTGCTCGATGTCCGAGGCCATCAAGGAACACCCGGAGCTGGTGCGCCAGTACCTGGGCACCGTGGTGCCGGTGGGCGACAACTACTTCGCCGCGCTGAACTCGGCGGTGTTCTCCGATGGCAGCTTCGTGTTCATCCCCAAGGGCGTTCGCTGCCCGATGGAACTGAGCACCTACTTCCGCATCAACGCCGGCCACACCGGCCAGTTCGAGCGCACCCTGATCGTGTGCGAGGACAAGGCCTACGTTTCCTATCTGGAAGGCTGCACCGCGCCGATGCGCGACGAGAACCAGCTGCACGCCGCGGTGGTCGAGCTGGTCGCGCTGGAAGACGCGGAGATCAAGTATTCCACCGTGCAGAACTGGTACCCGGGCGACGAGAACGGCGTCGGCGGCATCTACAACTTCGTCACCAAGCGTGCCGAATGCCGTGGCGCGCGCAGCAAGGTCACCTGGACCCAGGTCGAGACCGGTTCGGCGATCACCTGGAAGTACCCGTCCTGCGTGCTGCTGGGCGACGATTCGGTCGGTGAATTCCATTCCGTGGCGCTGACCCACCACCGCCAGCAGGCCGACACCGGCACCAAGATGATCCACGTCGGCAAGCGCACCAAGAGCAAGATCGTCAGCAAGGGCATCAGTGCCGGCCGCGGCCAGAACACCTACCGCGGCCTGGTGAAGGTCGACCGCAACGCCGATGGCGCACGCAACTACACCCAGTGCGATTCGCTGCTGATCGGCAAGCAGTGCGGTGCCCATACCTTCCCCTACATCGAGGTGAAGAACCCGGGCGCCACCGTCGAGCACGAGGCCACCACTTCGAAGATTTCCGACGACCAGCTGTTCTACTGCCGCGCCCGTGGCATCAGCCAGGAAGACGCGGTGTCGATGATCGTCGACGGCTTCTGCAAGCAGGTGTTCCGCGAACTACCGATGGAGTTCGCGGTGGAAGCCAAGAAGCTGCTGGAAGTCTCGCTGGAAGGGTCGGTCGGTTAACACGCCAACCACCTTCGTCTGAATATTTCAGCCACGCGTGGCGTGGCTCTACTGGATTCATACCATGCTGAAGATCGAAAACCTCCACGCCCGCATCGGCGACAAGGAAATCCTCAAGGGCCTGTCGCTGGACGTGAAGCCCGGCCAGGTGCACGCCATCATGGGCCCCAACGGCGCCGGCAAGTCCACCCTAGGCAATGTCCTGGCCGGCCGTGACGGCTATGAAGTGACCGAAGGCAGCGTCCAGTTCGAGGGCGCCGACCTGTTGGACCAGGACCCGGAAGCCCGCGCCGCCGCCGGCCTGTTCCTGGCCTTCCAGTACCCGGTGGAAATCCCGGGCGTGAACAACACCTACTTCCTGCGCGCCGCACTGAATGCACAGCGCAAGGCGCGTGGTGAAGAAGAACTCGATTCCATGCAGTTCCTGAAGCTGGTGCGGCAGAAGCTGGCCGTGCTGCACCTGAAGGACGAACTGCTGCACCGTGGCGTCAACGAAGGCTTCTCCGGTGGCGAGAAGAAGCGCAACGAGATCTTCCAGCTGGCCGTGCTGGAGCCGAAGCTGGCGATCCTCGACGAAACCGATTCGGGCCTGGACATCGACGCGCTGAAGAGCGTGGCCGACGGCGTCAACGCACTGCGTGCGGCCGACCGTTCGTTCCTGGTCATCACCCACTACCAGCGCCTGCTCGACTACATCAAGCCGGACGTGGTGCACGTGCTGGCCGATGGCCGCATCGTCAAGACCGGCGGTCCGGAACTGGCCCTGGAACTGGAAGCGCACGGCTACGATTTCCTGAAGGATCGCGTGGTGCGCGAGGCGGCGGTCTGATGAGCGCCCTGCTCGACTCCATGGCCCAGGCCTTCTGTGGCAGCGATGCGCGCCGCGAAGTGCTCGACGCGGCCCTGCGCGACGGCCTGCCGGCCGCACGCAACGAAGCCTGGAAGTACACCTCGCTGCGCCAGCTGGAGCGCCGTGCGTTCGCAGCTGCACCGCTGGCCCCGCCGGCACTGGATGCCGCACTGCTGGAGGACATCCCGGCACCGCGCCTGGTGTTCGTCAATGGCCGCCTGGATGCCGCGCTGAGCGATGCGCAGGCCCTGCCGGCCGGCGTGCAGGCGCAGCCGCTGTCGGCCGCACTGGCATCCGGCGAAGACGCCGTGCGTTTCCTTGGCCGCCGTTACGAGCGCAGCGAGGAGATCTTCGCCCGCCTCAACGCCGCACTGGCCGATGAAGGCGTGGTGCTGCGCGTGGACGAAGGCGTGCAGGTCGAAGCGCCGCTGCAGCTGGTATTCGCCAGCGTCGCCGGCGAGACCGATCTGGCCTGGCACCACCGCCACCTGATCGAACTGCGTGCCGGCGCCAGCCTGGGCGTGGTCGAGCACCGCTTCAGCGTCGGCGATTCGGCCCACCTGGACAACACCGTGCTGCACGCCCATGTCGCCCGCGATGCCGTGCTCAAGCACGCCCGCGTGCAGACCGGCAGCGCACGCCAGACCAGCTTCCTGCGTACCGACGCGGTGCTGGCCCGCGACGCGCAGTACCACCGCGTCGACCTGGAACTGGGCGCCGCACTCAGCCGCCACGAACTGAACGTACGCCTGGAAGGCGACAACGCCCAGCTGACCGCCAACGGCGTGCTGCTCGGCAATGGCCGCCGCCACGTCGAGACCCGGCTGGGCATCGATCACATCGCGCGCGACACCAGCTGCGAACTGCTGTGGCGCGGCGTCGCCGCCAACCGCAGCCGCGTGGTGTTCCATGGTGGCATCCAGATCCGCGAAGGCGCCGATGGTACCGACGCGAACCTGTCCAACAAGAACCTGCTGCTGTCGGCCGACGCCGAGATCGATACCCAGCCGACGCTGGTGATCGACGCCGATGAAGTGAAGGCCGCGCACGGCGCGACCGTCGGCCAGCTCGATGCCAATGCGCTGTTCTACCTGCGCTCGCGCGGCCTGCCGCAGGCACAGGCGCAGGCACTGCTCAGTGCCGCGTTCTGCCACGAACCGCTGAAGATCCTGCCGGAAGCCCTGCGCGAACAGCTGGCACGCCGCCTGGACAAGGCCCTGGCCGAGGCGGGTGTGGCATGAACCTGTCCACCCCGCGCCCGATCGAAACCCCCAACGGCGCGCCCGACTGGGACCGCGTCCGCCTCGACTTCCCGCTGCTGATGCGCGAAGTGCACGGCAAGCCGCTGGTCTATTTCGACAATGCCAACACCGGCCAGAAGCCGGTGCAGGTGATCGGCGCGGTGGACGAGTTCTACCGCCGCTACAACGCCAACGTCAGCCGCGCGGTGCATGCACTGGGCAGCGAAGCCACCGACGCCTACGAAGGCGCGCGCAACAAGCTGGCGCGCTTCCTCAACGTGCGTGCCAGCGACCTGGTGCTGTGCAGCGGCACCACCTTCGCCATCAATCTTGTGGCGTATTCGTGGGCGCTGCCGCGGCTGAAGGCCGGCGACGTGATCCTGGTCTCGCGCATGGAGCACCACGCCAACATCGTGCCATGGCAGCTGGTCGCACAGCGTACCGGCGCCACCATCCGCGTGGCCGAGATCACCCCCGATGGCGCGCTGGACCTGGATGCGCTGCGTGCGGCGATGACCCCCGAGGTCAAGCTGCTGGCGGTCACCCATGTGTCCAACGTGCTGGGCACGGTCAACCCGGTACGCGAGATCTGCCGTGAGGCGCGCAAGCGCGGCATCATCACCGTGGTCGACGGCTCGCAGGCGGTGCCGCACCGCAAGGTCGACGTCGCCGCGATCGGCTGCGACTTCTACGCCATCACCGGCCACAAGATGTGTGGCCCGACCGGCACCGGTGCGCTGTGGGCACGCCGCGAGCACCTGGACGCGATGCCGCCATTCCTCGGTGGCGGCGAGATGATCAAGGAAGTCAGCTTCGACGGCACCGTGTTCAACGATGCCCCGCACAAGTTCGAAGCCGGCACCCCGAACATCGCCGGCTTCATTGGCCTGGGCGTGGCCGCCGACTACCTTCAGCAGCTCGGCCAGGACAACGTGGAAGCGCGCGAAGCCGAACTGCTGGCGCACTTCACCGAAGAGCTGCGCCGCGTCGATGGCCTGCGCATCATCGGCGAAGCGCCGGAAAAGGCCGCCGTGGTCTCGTTCCTGATCGACGGCGCGCATGCCCATGACCTGGCCACGCTGCTTGATCTGGAAGGCGTGGCCGTGCGCTCGGGCCAGCACTGCGCGCACCCGCTGCTGCAGTACTTCGGCGTCGCAGCCACCTGCCGCGCCTCGCTGGCGTTCTACAACACCCACGCCGAGATCGAGCGCTTCATGACCGCACTGACCAAGGTGCGCAAGCTGTTGGGGTGACCCGGCACACCGGGGTCAGATCCCTTTCGCATCGCGAAAGGGCTCTGACCCCGCTAGCGAACCGGCCAGTCGTCGCTGCGACTGCAATGCTCGCCGGATCGCCGCCACATCCGCGGCAGGAATACCCTCCTCGATGAACTCCGCATAGCGCCTGCGCCGTTCATCCAGATCCAGGGCAATCAGCTCGAATGCCGAATGCGGCTCGAGCAGCGCATTCGGCCTGCCCTGCGCATTCGCCCGATAGCTCGACCAGCGATAGTCCCCTGGACGCGCCACCCTCCCCGCACGGACAGGGTTGAGCTCGATGTAGCGCTGGCAAGCCAGCAGATAGCGATCCGTATCCACCAACGTGGAATGGAAACGCCCCTCCCACAGGGTTCCCGTGCGGCCCTGCCGATCATTCACCCGCCGCACGTAGGTCCGGCTTACGGCCTGCATCATCCGCGACAGCCCGCCGGAGACATCAGGCGTCGCCAGGAGATGAACGTGATTGTCCATCAGCACATACGCGTGGACCCGGCAGTGCTGCTGGCCTGCGTGATGACACAGCAGGCGCAGGTAGGCCACGCGGTCGCCATCGGTGAAGAACACGGGCTGGCGATTGTTGCCACGTTGAACGACATGTTGCGGGTAACCGGGCGCATCGATGCGTGGTGGCCTTGGCATAGGTGTCTCCTGGGAATAGGGGTCAGAACCCATCGCTGCGCAAAGGGATCTGACCCCGAGCATCTGCTGATTCCGTGCCCGTACCAGTCGGTCCATGACCTGCCGCTCGGTCGGTAGACGCCGGGGTCAGAGCCCTTTCGCCCGGCGAAAGGGATCTGACCCCACGCCGCGCCCCCA
>NZ_JASJSI010000137.1:0-10622 GCF_030237085.1 Stenotrophomonas maltophilia group sp. Smal32 | reverse complement strand
GGGGGCCACCCCCGGGCCTATAGGGGCGCGCGATTAACTGCCCGTCCCGTTTGTCCGGGCACATGCGGTTGTTGGGCGACCCCCCGGACAAAAGCTTGGGCCCAACCGGCCCCCGAACGGTGGCGGACGCCGGAAGGAACGGGGCGCGTAGGGGTGGGGTTTTCGCATGGGGAAAATGCTAGCACCCGGCGGCGCCCGGACGCCCCCCCCCCAGGCGGGGGGGGGAGGGCCCCCCAGCGGGGCCGCGGCTCTACAACGCACCACGCAGGTATCATCGTCGCGAACGCCCTGATTTCCGGAGATGCCGATGAACCCGCTGCGCCCCTTTCGCGACAAGATGCCCGTCCTCGGCGAGCGTGTGTACATCGACCCGGCCTGCACCGTCATCGGTGATGTGGAACTGGGCGACGACGTGTCGGTGTGGCCGGGCACGGTCATCCGCGGCGATGTCAATTACGTGCGCATCGGTGCGCGCACCAACGTGCAGGACGGCACCATCATCCATGTCAGCCACCACAGCCCGTACAACAAGGCCGGCTACCCGACCCTGATCGGCGAGGGCGTGACCGTCGGCCACGGCTGCATCATCCATGCCTGCACCATCGGCGATTACAGCCTGATCGGCATGGGCGCCTGCATCCTCGACGGTGCCCGCGTGGAGCGCCATGGCTTCGTCGGTGCCGGCGCGGTGATCGGCCCCGGCAAGGTGGTGGGCGAAGGCGAGCTGTGGGTCGGCAACCCGGCCCGGCCGGCGCGCACGCTGAGCGACAAGGAAATCGAGTCGCTGCACTATTCGGCCGACCACTACGTGCGGCTGAAGGACGAATACCGGGGCTGAGCAGCCAACGCCGCCACGCGGCTCTGCTAAAGTCTGGGCCCGACCAGGACCTGTCGAGACCCCCCATGCCTGTGGTTGCCAGCCGGAGAGGACTCCGGTGCCCGCAACGAAGGCCATCGCGCTGATGGCCGCACCGATGCTCGATACCTACCGTGAGGTGGTGACGCCGGAGGGTGTGCTGCTTCAGTTGCCAGTAGCCGGACCGCTGCCGCGGGCCATGGCCTGGCTGGTCGATCTTGGTGTGCGCATCGCGGCACTGGTGCTGATGGCGATTCCGCTGGCGGTGCTGGACGAATTCGGCTCCGGCCTCAACCTGGTGCTGATGTTCCTGGTCTACTGGGTCTACCCGATCGTGTGCGAGGCGCTGTGGGGCCGCACCCTGGGCAAGCGCGCGCTGGGCCTGCGCGTGCTGTCCCGCGATGGCGCGCCCGTGGGCTGGATGGCGGCGATCACCCGCAACCTGCTGCGTACGGTGGACATGCTGCCGTTCGGCTATGCACTGGGCCTGGTCAGCAGCCTGTTCGATCCGCACGGCCGCCGCCTCGGCGACCTGGTGGCCGGCACCGTGGTGGTGCACGCGCCTGTCCTGTACCTGCCGCCGCCACCTACCATCGACAGCGTGCTGGCCCCGCCGCAGCCGCTGCGGCCGGAGGAACAGGCCGCGCTGATGGCCTTCGCCGAGCGCGCCCCGCGTCTGTCCGCGCCCCGCCAGCAGGAGTTGGCCGGCATTGCCGAACCCCTGACCGGCAGCCTGGGCCAGATCGGTGTGCTGCGCCTGTATGCGATGGCCAACTGGCTGCTGGGGCGGCGATGAAACAGGAACAGTTCGTCGCCCGTTACCAGCAGGAATGGCAGGACCTGGAACAGTGGCTGCTGCTGCGTGCCGGCGCCTCGCGCCGTGCGCGCCGCAAGGCCAGCGGCCTGGCACTGGACGATGCCACCGTCCCGCAACGCTATCGGCGCCTGTGCCAGCAGCTGGCGCTGGCCCGCGAGCGCGGTTACAGCCCGCAGCTGGTCCAGCGCCTGCAGCAGCTGATGCAGCAGGGCCACAGCATGCTGTACCGCACACGGCCGACGCGCTGGCGCGCCGCGCTGGAATTCCTGGTGGCCGACTTCCCGCTGCTCGTGCGCAGCCAGGCACGCAGCATGTGGGTAGCGCTGGCGATGTTCGCGCTGCCGGCAATCGCCTGCTTCGTGCTTGCACAGGTCTACCCGGACCTGATCCACACGCTGATGGACAACCGCCAGATCGCCGCGATGGAGCGCATGTACGACCCTGCCGCCGAACGACTGGGCCGCGACAGCGGCACCGACTGGATGATGTTCGGCCACTACATCCTCAACAACATCAGCATTGCCCTGCGCACGTTCGCCAGCGGCCTGCTGGCGGGGCTGGGCACGCTGCTGGTGCTGCTGTTCAACGGCGTCACCATCGGGGCGGTGGCCGGCCACCTGCAGCACATCGGGCACGGTGGACCGTTCTGGCGCTTCGTGGTCGGCCACGGCGCCTTCGAGCTGACCGCGATCGTGATCGCCGGCGGTGCCGGCCTGCAGCTGGGCATGAAACTGCTGGCACCGGGCCGGCGCAGCCGCCTGGATGCGCTGGTCGACGGTGGACGCATCGGTGCCCGGCTGTGCCTGGGCGTGGCGTTCATGCTGCTGGTCGCGGCCTTCATCGAAGCGTTCTGGTCGTCGATCGCCGAAGTCCCCGCATGGATCAAGTTCAGCGTCGCCGGAGTGCTCTGGGCCGGCGTGCTGCTGTGGCTGTGGCGTGGCGGGCGTGGAAGCGGCCATGCGCATTGACCGCCTTGACGTGGTGCTGCGTGCACGCAGCGGCTGGGAGGCGATGGAGCTGGGCAGTGCCCTCGCCCGCCGCCATGCGCGCGCCGTGTGGGGCAGCTGGCTGCTGGCCAGTGCTCCGTTGTTCGTGATCTTCAACGCGCTGGGATGGTGGCTGGATGCCTTCGGCTGGGCCTGGCTGGCGATGTGGTGGTGCAAGCCACTGTTCGAGCGTGCGCCGCTGTATGTGCTGTCACGCGGCATCTTCGGCGAACCGGTCAGCACGCTTTCGGCGCTGCGTGCGCAGCGCCACTGGGGCAACTCCGGTTTCTGGGGCTACCTGGGCTGGCGTCGTTTCAGCGTGCTGCGCAGCCTGTGTCTGCCGGTGAACCTGCTGGAAGGCAACGCACCGGGCCAGCGCGGTCCACGCCGCCGTGCGGTGGCGGCCGGCGCCGCAGGTGCGGCGACAGTGCTGACCGTGACCTGCATGGCGTTCGAAGCGGTGCTGGTGTCCGGTGCCATCGGTGCAGTGTTCATGTTCATGCCACTGGACCTGATGTCCGAATCCTGGCGTGCGGCGTGGGACATGATCGGCAAGGACACGCCGGCCTGGGCACGTTTCGGTTTCAATCTGGCCTGCTGGCTGGCCTCGGCGCTGATCGGCCCGTTCTTCGTCGGTGCGGGCTTTGGCCTGTACTTGAACCGGCGTACGCAGATGGAAGCCTGGGACGTCGAAATCGCCCTGCGCCGCCTGCGCGATCGCCTGCTGCCGGCAGCGTCGACGCTGGCCCTGCTGCTGTGCCTGGCACTGCCGCTGGTCTCCGCACCGGTGCACGCCCAGGACGCAGATGCCGAGCCCGGACGCGCCATGGGCAAGCCCAACGACAGCGGCATCGCCTCCGAAGAGGACGACGAAGAACCGACCATCGACCCGGCCAACACGCCAGCCACCATCTTCGGTGGCACGCCGGTGGACACTGCTGGTTTCCGCCAGGCGGTGAATCGCGCCTACGAGGATCCGCTGCAGCGCCCGACCCGCCAGGTCACCCGCTGGAAGCCGATCGAACAGGCCAAGGAAAAAAAGAAGGACGACAAGCAGCTGCAGAGTGACAGCAGCCCCCGGGGCGAACGCAAGGCGCGCAAGGAGGGCATCGCCTGGCTGGCACGGTTGGCCGAGTGGGGCCTGTGGGGCCTGCTGGGCATCCTGCTGCTGGTGCTGCTGCTGACGGCCCGGATGTGGTTGCCCTGGCTGCGCGGCAGCGGCCGGCGCAAGGCCGATGCACCACCGCAGGTGATGGAGGAACAGGTGGAACTGCCCCTGGTGCTGCCGCCGGACGTGGCCACCCAGGCCGGCCTGCTCTGGGACCAGGGGCGCCCACGCCAGGCGCTGGCCCTGCTCTACCGTGCCAGCGTGCGCACCGTGGGCGAGCGCAGCGGCATCGCGCTTCCGCCGGGCGCCACCGAAGCACAATGCCTGCGCGCATCGCGACGCATGCCTGACGCCATCGACCGTGACCTGTTCGCGCGCATCGTTCGCATGTGGCAGTACGCGGCTTACGGTGGCCGCCTGCCCAGCCGCAGCGATTTCGACGCACTGGCCGCAACGCTGCGCCAGCAGTACCGGTGGCAGGCATGAGCCCGCGCCTGTTCTGGTCGTTGCTGCTGGGCGTGCTGGTGCTGTTCGGCGTGCCGCTGACCATCCTCTACCTGCGCACGCATGAGCGCGTGACCGAGACCATCCGGCTGCCACCGCAGGGCGAGGCGGCCTACAACCCGCTGTACGTGCTCGGCCAGGCCCTGCGTGCCGACGGCATCGACGTGCATTCACTGCCCCGGCTGGACCTGCAGCAGATGACGCTGGGGCCGCACGATACGGTGGTGCTGCTGCAGGACAGCAGCGAACTGCCGCCGCCCGTCGCCAATGCCCTGCTGGATTGGGTCGAGGATGGTGGACACCTGCTGGTACGCACGCCGCCACCGGCCGAGGACGACGCCAGCAGCTCGCAGGGTCCGTTGCTGGACCGGCTGGGCGTGGACAGCCTGTTCCAGCGCAGCGACTGCCAGCCTTTCCATGTCGATGATGATCCGGGCCACGTTGAATTCTGCGGTGGCCGCCGCTTTACCCTGGGCTTTGCGGCCAGCGCGCAGGCCGAACGCCGTTGGGGCGGTGATCGCGATCTCGTGTACGCACGCCTGCGCCATGGCCAGGGCAAGGTGAGCGTGCTGGCCGACATGGACTTCATGCGCAGCGAGGTGGATTCACCGGCAGCGCGCCTGGCCTCGGCCGGCGGCAACGCCAGCGATGGCCTGCACGATGCTTCGCACCGCGACCTGACCCGCTATCTGCTCGACCCGAACTACGGCAAGGGTACGGTCTGGCTGATCTACGCCAGCCGCCCGCCATCGTTGTGGGCACGCATCTTCTACCAGGGCTGGCCACTGTGGGCGCCACTGCTGCTGGCCCTGCTGGGTTGGCTGTGGAGCCGCTCGCAGCGCTTCGGCAGCCTGCAACCGTCGCCGGTGCTGGAACGCCGCTCGCTGCTGGAGCACGTGCGCGCCAGTGGCGAACTGCTGCTGCGTTTCGGCCACGGTATGCGCCTGTACGACGCCGTGCTCGCCCTGTTCCTGCATCGCCTGCGCCTGCGCGCGCCGGTTGCCGCCGCGCTCGATGGCGCACCGCGTGAGCAGGCCATCGCCGCACTGCTGAAGTGGCCACAAAGCCGCGTCGCCAGCGCGCTCACACCGCCTCCGCCGCACGATTCCTCCGCCCTGCGCGAGCGCATCCGCTTGCTGCTCCAGATGAGATCCCTGCTATGACCGAAGTCCCCGAGCTGCCGGCGGCCGCCGATGCCCGCCTGATCGAACGCGTCGATGCCATCCGCGAGGCCGTCGGCCGCGCTTTCATCGGCCAGGCCGACGTGCTGGACCAGATTCTGGTGGCCCTGCTGGCAGGTGGCCACGTGCTGATCGAGGGCGTGCCCGGGCTGGGCAAGACCCTGCTGGTGCGCGCGCTGGCGCAGGCGATGGAGCTGGACTATGGGCGCGTGCAGTTCACCCCCGACCTGATGCCCAGCGACGTCAGCGGGCACGCCGTGTACGACCCGAAGAGCGAGAGCTTCAAGATCCGCCGCGGCCCGGTGTTCACCAACCTGCTGCTGGCCGATGAGATCAACCGCGCGCCGGCCAAGACCCAGTCGGCGCTGCTGGAAGTGATGCAGGAAGGCCAGGTGACCATTGAAGGCAAGGCCTTCACCCTGGCGCCACCGTTCATGGCGCTGGCCACGCAGAACCCGCTGGAACAGGAAGGCACCTACCCGCTGCCGGAAGCGCAGCTGGACCGCTTCCTGCTGAAAGTGCTGATCGACTACCCGCAGCTGGAGGACGAGAAGCGCATGGTGACCGCGATCACCAGCGGCCGCTCCGCCAGCGATTTCGACCTGAGCCAGGTACCGCGCGTGCTCGGTGCCGGTGAACTGGTGGAGCTGCAGCGCGCCACCGCGGCGATCAACGTGGATGACGAAGTGATCGACTACGCGGTGCGGATCGTGGCCGCTACCCGGCAGTGGCCGGGCATCGCAGTCGGTGCCGGCCCGCGTGGCAGCATCGCGCTGGTACGTGCATCGCGCGCACAGGCGGTGCTGGCCGGCCGTGACTTCGTCACCCCCGACGACGTGCGCGACATCGCGCGCCCTGCGCTGCGCCATCGCATCGCGCTGGTCCCGGAGCTGCAGATCGAAGGCCAGGATGCCGACGACGTGCTGGGTGCGCTGCTGGCCAAGGTGGAAGCACCGCGCCGATGAGGCCTGCCCCGCTGCTGCTGGCGCTGTTGCTGGCCTGGGCCGTCCTGGGCGGCCTGGTGCTGGGCGGCCTGCTGCCACGCTGGAGTTGGGCGCTGGCTGCGGTGGCGATTGCCGTGCCGGCGTTGATGGATCTGTGGCGGCAGTCACGGCGTCCATCGCCGCAGGTGCAGCGCGAACTGCCCGAAGCGCTGGCCCTGGGTGTGCGCCGCGAGGCCGCGCTGCGCCTGCAGGCGGACGCAGCGATGACGGTGCAGGTGTTCGACCTGGTCCCCGGCGGCTGGCCGCTGGAATCGCTACCGCAGCGCGTGCGCCTGCAGCCCGGCAGCGCCTCCACCCTGCACTACCACCTGCAGCCGCTGCAGCGTGGGCGCTTCCGCTTCGACGGTGTGCATCTGCGCATGCGCTCGCCATGGCGGCTGTGGTGGCAGCAACGCACCCTGCCACCGGCGCTGGACGTACGGGTCTATCCGAACTTCGTGCCGCTCACCCGCTTCGCGCTGTTCAGCGCCGACCAGGCATCGCGCCTGGTGGGTGCGCACGTGAAGCGTCGCCGTGGTGAAGGCACCGACTTCCACCAGATGCGCGAATACCGCGTGGGCGACAGCCTGCGCCAGCTCGACTGGAAGGCCACCGCACGGGCGCGCAAGCTGGTCTCGCGCGAGTACCAGGACGAGAAGAACCAGCAGCTGCTGCTGATGCTCGACAGTGGGCGGCGCATGCTGGCCAGCGAAGGCGGTCTCTCGCATTTCGACCACGCCTTGAACGCCTCGCTGGTGGTGGCGTACCTGGCATTGCGCCAGGGCGATGCCGCCGGCCTGTTCGCTGCCGGTGGCGAGCGCCGCTGGGTGGCGCCGCAGCGTGGCATGGGCACGGTCGAGCACCTGCTGCGTGCCAGCTACGACCTGCAGCCGCGCGCGGTGGCCACCGATTACCTGGCCGCCGCCACCGAGGTGTCGCTGCGCCAGCGCCGGCGCGCACTGGTGATGCTGGTCAGCAACGTGCGCGACGAAGACATCGAGGATCTGCTGGCGGCGGTGCGCCTGCTGCAGAAACGCCATCTGGTGTGCGTGGCCAGCCTGCGCGAGCGCGAGCTGGACGGCGCACTGGAGGGCGACGTGCAGACGCTGGAGGATGCCACCCAGGCCGGTGCCGCCGCACTGTACCTGCAGCAGCGCGCGAAGGCGCACGACGCGCTGCGCAGCGAGAAGGTGATGGTGCTGGACGTGACCGCCGACGCCCTGCCCGGCGCGCTGGTGGAGCGCTACCTGGCAGTGAAGCGCGAAGGGCTGCTGTAGTCCTGCGCTTGACCCAAGCCGAGCATGGGCTCGGCTCTACAGGAATCGGGCTGTCTGTAGAGCCGAGCCCACGCTCGGCTGCCACATCAACCCACGCATGGTGTTGCCGGCCAGTGGCCGGCACTACCCCTGCAGCAATCGCCGCTGCAACCGCTCCACCGCACGCTGCAGCAGCACCCGGTTGCGGGCCAGCTTCATCCACTGCGGCAGGCGCGAGAACATCGAACGATGATGGCCGCTGCCTTCGCGCAGTCTGGCCGCGGCGTAGTCGTGCAATGCCTGCAGATGCTCGGCGTTATACGCCCACAGCAGGCCAGCCGAGGTTTTTTCCACCAACCTCAAAGGCAGGCCGAAGTCCGGGTCGATGGCTTCGTTGCCACGCCAGCGCGACCGGGTGACCTCGACATCGCTGCTGCGCCCACATTGGCTGCAGTCCGCGGACAGCACCCGCAGCGCAGATGTCTCTCGAGCGCGGCGAACTTCAGCGCTTACCCATTTGTGGCCGCAGTAGCCGCAAGGACGGTAGCCGCAGTAGCGCACCGGTCCTACCCAGTCTCCGGAGCCACAGCGGCTGCAACCGCAGCCGCCGTTCAATGCCTGGCTGCAACCCAGGCACCGGAAGCGGCGTGAATCAGGCGTACCTACCACCCAACCCGGCGTGTCACATCGATTGCAACGCACCGCCACCCGGTCTGCATAGCGCAGCAGTGAGTGACCGTCGTCCCGGTGGCGCCCTGCCACCATCAGACGTAGATCCGCGTCGGCGCCTCGTCGACGATCGCGTGCGGCACGAAACGCGCGCTGTCGCGGGTGATCGCGCTGTCGTCCTCGCGGATGCCGATGCCGCAGGCGTGGTCGCCGATCACCCAGCTGCCGATCAGCGGGTAGCCGCCTTCGAAGCGGGTCAGCGGATGCGCGCGCTGGATGATCGCGGGGCCATCGTAGGGGCCGTCGCTGCGCTGGGTGCTGCCATCGGCGAGGTGCATCTCGATGTTGGCGCCCTCGCGTGAGAACAGCGGCTTGCGCACCCAGCCCGAGGCCAGCGTGCTGCCGTCATCGAAGTGCGCTTCCAGCAGGTTCGGATGGCCCACGTTGCGCTGCCACAGCAGCGGCAGGATGCCCTTGTTGCTCAGCACCGCCTTCCACGCCGGTTCCAGCAGCTGCATGCCCGAACCGGGAAGCGCGCGACCGAATTCCTCGGCCATCAGGTCTTCCAGCGGGTACAGCTTGAACAGCGTGCCGATCACCGAATCGTCCAGCGCGGTGAAGCGGCCGTCCTCGGACAGACCGATGTCCTCGACGGCGATGGCCTGGCCATGCAGGCCGGCCTGCGAAGCGCAGTCGCGCAGGTAATCGACGGTGCCACGGTCTTCTTCGGAACTGCCCACCGCGCTGAAGTACAGCGGCGGCGGCAACTGCTTGGCCAGTTCGCCGAAGCGCTCGACGAGCGCTTCGTGGATCGCGTTGAACTGGTCGGCATGCTGCGGCAGGCGGCCGGCATTGCGCTGGTCCTCCAGCCACTGCCACTGGAAGAAGCTGGCCTCGAACAGCGAGGTCGGCGTGTCGTAGTTCAGTTCGTACAGCTTGGCCGGACCGGTACCATCGTAGGCCAGGTCCAGGCGGCCATAGAGGTGTGGCTGACGCTGGCGCCAGCTGTCGGCGATCCAGTCGCGGTAATGCGACGGAATCGCCAGCTGGTCCATCAACCGTTCGCTGCCGATGACATCACCGACCAGGTCCAGCGCCATCTGGTGCAGCTCGGCACTGGGGTCTTCGATGTCCTGTTCGATCTGGCGCAGGGTGAACGCGTAGTACGCGCTTTCATCCCAGTACGGCTGACCATCGATGGTATGGAAACGGAAACCCGCTTCCTCCGCACGAGCCCGCCACTGGGCACGCTCGGCAATCCGGATGCGCTGCATGGACCGGTCAGCCGCCGTAGCTGCCGCTGGTGCTGCGGCGCGCGCTGGTGTTGCCGAAGCCACCACGGCTGGCAGTGACCGCACGGTTCGGCTCGCTGGTGACCGGGGCCAGGCCGGCCTTGCCCGCGCCGATGCCGCTGGCGGTGTTCAGGCCACCGGTGCCACCCGGTGCCGGGCGCGCCCAACCCGCATTCTTGTCCTGGTAGGCCGGCGCCGACGCCGGCGCCTGCGGGGCCAGGCCGCCGCGGTTGCTCAGCATCTGCGACATGAAGAAGCCCATCATCATCGGGCCGATGAACGAGGTACCCGCCGACGTGTGCTGCTGCACGCACTGTTCCGGCTTGTAGTCCTTCTCGCAGGCTTCCTTGCTGGCGTACTTCGGCGCCGCATCGGCGGCCTGCTTCTGCGCTTCGGCGAAGGCATTGCGGCACGACGACGGATCGCCGGTAGCCTCGGTGCAGGCCTCGACCGAGGTGTACAGGCCTTCCTGCACCTTCACCTCCGGCTCCTTCTGGCAGGCGGTGAACAGCAGCGGCGCGGCGCTCATCAGCAGCAACGCGGTGGTGCGGGAACGTTTCATGGCCTCATGCCCTGTCGACGGATCAATGCCCCAATGATGCCAAATCCGGGCCAGCAACCGGAATCGGCAAAGTCCGAAAGATGAACGGACTTTCATTTTCGTCGTTCCCCATCTTCCACGCATGGCATGGATCCATCGTGTCGACCAAGGTCGACACCTACCAGGAGCAGAGCGCCGGCCCCGACAGATCGCAGGAAACTGTCGAAGGCGGGGTGGGGGGGGGGGGGGGGGGGGGGGGGGGGGGGGGGGGGGGGGGGGGGGGGGGGGGGCGCCCCCCCCCCCCCCCCCCCCCCCCCCCCCCCCCCCCGCCCCCCCCCCCACAAACCAGACCCCGAACCCCCACCCCCCGGCCTGGGGTGGAGTTTCTCTTGTCGTGCGGGGGGGGGGGGGGGGGGGGGGGGGGGGGGG
>NZ_JASJSI010000136.1:0-10644 GCF_030237085.1 Stenotrophomonas maltophilia group sp. Smal32 | reverse complement strand
GTGGGAAGGGTGGGTTCGTCCGCGGCATGGGCGGACTGGACGGCGAACAGAATGGCTGCAGCAAGGAGATGACGACGCATGACACGATCCGTGAAAATGGCGTGAAATGTTATAACGTAACTATTTGACGTGACAAGTTGCAGACGCGCCTGCTGCAAGCGTCTTGGCAGGATGCCCCTGTTCATCTGAATGGCTTGCCTGGCGCCTTGGCAGCGCGCACGATCCGGGTCACTGCGTAGCGCAATACTCCCGCAGCCCCTTCTTCACTCGAACGGAGCAACGTATGAAGCTGCTGTCCGCTGTGTTGTTGTCTGCGCTTTCGCTGCCGGCCGCCCCGGCGTTCGCGATGGAGGCACCGCCCTCACCGCTGCTGGGACGCTGGTCGCTGGACATTGCCACCTCGGCGCTGCCCGAGGCGCAGCGCCCGAAACAGGTGGTGCTGGAATTCAAGGATGCCGGTGGTGGACGCTGGAGTTCGCACGTGGACATCGTCCTGCACGACGGCAAGACCATGAAGTCCGATGGCACGCTGTCCCTCGACGGCACGCCGGGGCCTTTGTCCGGCACCTACGGCGCGGACAAGGCCAACCTGAAACTGCCGGCGCCGAACACGCTGGTCATGCAGCTGGTGGACCATGGCACGCCCGCGTCCACCCGCATCTATACCGTGGCCGCCGACCGCACGACGATGACTGAGACCAAAGCGTTCTACGGCCACGACGGTACGCCGATCCTGCAGACCAATCTGTTCAAGCGGGTGCCTTAGCGCTGCTGCATTCACCACGCCCGTACCTCGGGCGTGGCGAATGCAGCCGTCTTACACCGCAGCCGGATCGCGCTTGCCGGTGTCGATGCCGTACCTGTCGATGGCCTCCTGCATCCGCGAGCGCTCGATGCGGCCTTCGTCGGCCAGTGACTTCAATGCCGCCAGCACGATGAAGTGGCGATCGACTTCGAAGAACGTGCGCAGCGATTCACGCGTGTCGGAACGGCCGAAGCCATCGGTGCCCAGTGCGGTGAAGCGGCGGTCGTTGATGAAGGGACGGATCTGGTCGCCGACGATTTTCATGTAGTCGGTGGCTACCACCACCGGGCCGTCGTGGCCCTGCAGGCACTGCTGCACGTAGGGCACGTGCGGTTCTTCGGCCGGATGCAGCAGGTTCCAGCGTTCGGCGGCCAGCCCATCGCGGCGCAGTTCGGTCAGGCTGGTGGCGCTCCAGACGTCGCTGGCGATGCCGAAGTCCTGCAGCAGCAGTTCTGCCGCCGCTTCCACTTCGCGCAGGATCGAGCCGCTGCCCATCAGCTGCACGCGTGGCTGTGGGGCGGCATCGGCGGCCGCCGGATGCAGCAGGTACAGGCCCTTCAGGATGCCAGCCTCGACGCCTTCGGGCAGGGCCGGCTGCGGGTAGTTCTCGTTGAGTACGGTGATGTAGTAGTAGATGTCTTCCTGCTCGACATACATGCGGCGCAGGCCGTCGTGGATGATCACCGCCAGTTCGTAGTTGTAGGTCGGGTCGTAGGACACGCAGCTGGGAATCACCGATGACAGCACGTGGCTGTGGCCGTCATCGTGCTGCAGGCCTTCGCCCATCAGCGTGGTGCGGCCCGACGTGGCACCGAGCAGGAAGCCGCGCGTACGTGCATCGGCTGCAGCCCAGGCGAGGTCGCCAACGCGCTGCAGGCCGAACATCGAATAGAAGATATAGAACGGAATCGTGGCCAGGCCATGGTTGCTGTAGGCAGTGCCGGCGGCGATCCACGAACAGATCGCACCGGATTCATTGATGCCTTCCTGCAGGATCTGGCCGTCCTTGGCCTCCTTGTAGTAGCTCAGCTGGCCGGCATCCTGCGGGGTGTACAGCTGGCCGAGGTAGGAGTGGATGCCGATCTGGCGGAACAGGCCCTCCATGCCGAAGGTGCGCGATTCATCGGGCACGATCGGAATCACCAGCTTGCCCAGGTCCGGGTCCTTCAGCAGGCTGGTGAGGATGCGCACGAAGCCCATGGTGGTGGACTGGCCGCGATCGCCACTGCCCTGCAGCTGGGTGTTGAAGATCGACAGTGGTGGCAGCGGCAGCGGATCGACCTTGGCCAGGCGCGCTGGCAGCTGGCCACCTTGGACGCGGCGGCGTTCGGCGAAGTAGGCTGCCTCGGCGCTGCCGGGTTCGGGGCGCAGGTAGGGCATTTCTTCCAGCTGGTCGTCGCTGACCGGCAGGTTGAAGCGGTCACGGAAGGCGCGCACCGCGTCGGCGCTCATCTTCTTCAGTTGATGGTTGATGTTCTGGCCTTCACCGGCCTCGCCCATGCCGAAACCCTTGACCGTCTTGGCCAGGATCACCGTCGGCCGGCCGCTGGTGTTCGCCGCCTGCTGGTAGGCAGCGAACACCTTCTGCGGGTCGTGGCCACCACGCGCCAGCGCCCAGATATCGTCGTCGCTCATGTGCGCGACCCGCTCCAGAAGCTCGGGATAGCGGCCGAAGAAGTGTTCGCGCACGTAGGCGCCGCTCTGCGACTTGAAGGTCTGGTAGTCGCCATCCACGCATTCCATCATGCGCTGGCGCAGCAGGCCGTTGTGGTCGCGGGCCAGCAGGTCGTCCCAGCCGCTGCCCCAGATCAGCTTTATCACGTTCCAGCCAGCAGCGCGGAAGGTGCCCTCCAGTTCCTGGATCACCTTGGCGTTGCCGCGTACCGGCCCGTCCAGGCGCTGCAGGTTGCAGTTGACCACGAACACGAGGTTGTCCAGCCGCTCGCGGCCGGCCAGCGAGATCGCCGCCAGCGATTCAGGCTGGTCCATCTCGCCATCGCCGAGGAAGGCCCAGACCTTGCGTCCCTGGTGTGCTTTCAGGCCGCGGTATTCCAGGTAACGCATGTAGCGCGCCTGATAGGCCGCGGTCAGCGGGCCCAGCCCCATCGACACCGTGGGGAACTGCCAGAACTCCGGCATCAGGCGCGGGTGTGGATACGAGGACAGGCCTTCGCGGCCGGCTTCGCGGCGGAAGTTGTCCATCCGTGCCGGATCGATGCGGCCCTCCACATACGCGCGGCCGTAGATGCCCGGCGCGGAGTGGCCCTGGATGTAGATCATGTCGCCGTCGAAGGTGTCGGTGCGGCCACGAAAGAAGTGATCGAAGCCGACGTCGTACAGCACCGCCGCCGACTGGTAGGTGGCGATGTGGCCACCGACGTTGGAGTGCTTGCCGGCGCGCAGCACCATCACCATCGCGTTCCAGCGGATCATCGCGTTCAGGCGGCGTTCGATGGCCAGGTCGCCCGGGTAGGCCGGCTGGCGCTCGGGCGGGATGGTGTTGACGTAGGCGGTCCAGGCACGGGTATGCAGGTCGCCGTGCTGCTGGGCGTCCAGATCGCTCAGCTGGTCGATCAGATAGTGCGCGCGCGGCCGGCCGCCCGCCTGCATCACCGCCTCCAGCGATTCACGCCACTCCTGGGTTTCCAGTGGATCGGTATCGAAGGGAATGAGGGCTTGGTTCATGGCTGTCTCCAGAGGGCGCCGGTCGGACGTCTGCCTGGGCGACAACACCGGCAGGGCGCACAGCACTGGAGCGGGGTCGCAACGGCAGGGCCGTGACGCGAAGAGCGGCCGTGGCGGCCACCGAGGAGACAAGCGTAGGCCGGCCCCCCCGGCTTCGATAGGCGGGCCTGGCTTGGGTCTCTGGCAAGCAAGGGTTGGCGCCGCGCGCCGTATCATGGGCCGATGCGCTGGGCGCGGGCGCTGATCAGGCCGGGGACAGCCCAGGCAGGAACACCGGGATGACCGCCACGCCGATGCCGAGCAGGCACCAGGCGACGATGGGCAGCCAGCGCGCCAGGCGTTGGGCGGGTTCCGGTGTGCGACGGCCGCCGATCCACAGCAGCAGCGTGAGCACGCCCAGTGCATAGGCGAGGGCGACGATCACCGGATGCACGTGGATGACCCGGCTGGGCGGCCACATCTGCTGCTGGTAGGCGGTGGTGTGGGCGACCAGCAGCAGGAACAGCAGGCTGCTGAGGGTGTTGATGGCGGTGCGTGCGTTCATTGCGGGGCACTCCTTGTGCCGGCTGCCGGGACATTGCAGGGGCGGCATTCTAGCGGCTGCCTGCCGGTCGTTGAAACGCCACTGTCATCGATGGCGGTCACCCTGCGGGGCTTTCCAGCCTCGGGATGGTTGGCCGGCCGTGAACAGCGTGAGGATCTGGGAGAAGAGCTACGCGCTGCGGCGACGACTGCTGCGTGGCTTCTTCCTGCGTCGCGGTTCGGCCAGCGAGGATGCCGAAGACCTGGCACAGGAGGTCTACCTTCGCCTGTTGCGCAGCACCGGCGAAGATGCCGATGCGGTCGAGAACCCGGAAGCCTACCTGTTCACCGTGGCGGCCAACCTGGCGCGCGAGCATGCGCGTGCGCGGTCGTCGCTGCCGCCGCTGGAAGATGTCGATCTGTTGGCCGAAGTGCTGAAAAGCGAAGAAGACATCGAGGGTGAATTCGAGCGTGCGCAGCGCTGGAGTGATATCCGCAGCACCATTGCACGACTGCCGGCGACCACGCGGTGGGTGATGGAGCTGCACTACCGCGATGGGCTGGATTGCCCGGGAATCAGCCAGCAGCTGCAGGTGTCGGTGCACATGGTGCGCAAGCACATAGGCAAGGGGCTGGAGGCTTGCAGGAAGGCGCTGGGCGCCAGGGACCACACATGAACCGGAACTCATCGCCCGTGGTCGACGACACGATCGCCTGTGAGGCCATGGACTGGTTCCTGCGCAATCGCGACGGAACACTGGGCGAGGCCGAGCGGGTTGCGTTCCTGGACTGGATGAAGCGCTCGCCGGAGCACGTGCGCGCCTATATGCACGCCCTCGCGCTGCACCGGCAGGTCGGTGAGGCGCTGCAATCGCCGTTGCCTGAAGAGGCGCCGGTGCCACCGCGGCAGGTCGCTGCCAAGGTGGTGCCGCTGTTCGGTAGCGTGCACGCGCCGCCGCGCGCTGTGCCGCGTCGCGGTCGTGCGCGCTGGTGGATGGCGGCTGCCGCAGCCTGTATCGCCCTGCTCGGCGTGGGCCTGGTTCCGCAGGTGATGCCCACCGAGCAGCTTTACAGTGCCGGACAGGGTGAGCTTCGCGACGTGGTGCTGCCCGACCAGACCCAGGTGCGGCTCAACGCGGACAGCCGCCTGCGGGTACGCATGGGCTGGTTCAGCCGCAAGGTGGAGCTGCTGCAGGGCGAGGCCACGTTCGATATCGCCCGTGACCGACGGTCGTTCGAGGTGCAGGTGAACGGATTGCAGATCCGCGATATCGGCACGGTGTTCGATGTCTCGCGACGGTTGCAGAGCACACGCATCGGCGTGGTTTCCGGCGAGGTGGAGATCTGGAGCCAGCGTGCGGACGCCCGGCGTCTTGCGCAACTGGGCGAGGGCCGGGTGGTGCAGGTCGATGCGCGCAGCCATTCGGTGGAGTCACTGGACGTACCGTTGTCGATGCTGCTGGACTGGCAGCAGCGCAAAGTGTCCTTCCTTGATGAACGGCTGGACGAGGTGGCCGCTGCCTTCAACCGGCACAACCAGGTACAGGTGCGCGTGCTGGACGAAGGCGCGGCATCGGCACGGTTGTCGGGCAGTCTCGATGCGCATCGCATCGGTGCGCTGCAGGCCTTCCTCGAACGCGACCCGCGTTTCGTGGTGAGGCGTGAAGGCGACACCGTGCGGGTCGGCAGTCGCTGAGGCCGACGTGGCCGTTGACTGTCAGAAAAAATTCATCGAATCCGCATTCTCCACTTCGGTGGATGCGGGCTCTTACTTGGGAGAAGCCGCTGCCGAGCCACGCAGCGGCGCCTGCTGCCTTCGCTCTTCCAAGGACCCGTGATGCGCAACACGCTCTACCTGTCGATCATCCTCGCCCTGTCTCCCTGCAGCGTACCGCTGGCGGTCGCGGCCACTGCCGATGGCCTTGAGGCCCGTGTTTCGGCGCCGATCGCGGCGCAGCCGTTGGCACGCGCACTGGAGCAGTTGTCGCGCAGTTCCGGGGTGCAGTTCCTGTACTCGGCCGGCGGTGATGCCCGCATGGCCGGTGCGGTGCCGCGCGGTGCCACCGTCAAGCAGGCGCTGGATGCACTGCTGGCCGGTACCGGCCTGGGTTACACCGTGGTCGATGGCAATGTCATCGCAATCGATCCGGCACCCGTAAGCAACGCGCCGAAGCCGGCCGCGCCGAAGCCGCGCGAGGCAGAGGCGGTGGTGGCGCCGACCCTGGACACCGTCAAGGTGATTGCCGCGCACGAGGTGATCGACCAGAAGAAGTCGTCGCCGGTGATCAAGGATTCGGTGGTCTACGACGAGATGGACAGCTACGGCGACGAGACCCTGGCCGAGAGCCTGATGGCCGCTCCAGGCCTGAGTGCGGTGGAGGATGCCGGCGAGCCACGTTACGTGACCGTGCGCGGCGTACAGGCCAACCTCAACTACACCACCATCGATGGCATCGCGATTGCCAGCGTGGGAGGCAGTGGCTCCGGCGAGCGGATGAACAACCTGCAGCTGATTCCCAGCGACATCGGTACCCGTACGGACATCTACAAGAGCTTCAGTGCGGAGCAGGCACCGGATGCGATCGGCGGCGTGATCGACATCATCAGCCGCAGTGCTTTCGACCGATCCGGCAAGTACGTGTTTGCCGATGTGGCGGGCATCTATTCCACCGCTGAGACCAACGTCGAGCGCAGCGCTGGTGGCAACCACGAGGCGATGGGTCACTTCGGCAAGAGCGCCAAGATGGTGTTCTCCAATCAGTTCGGCGCCGACCAGGAGTTCGGCATCGTTGCGGTGGCACGCTACGAGCAGCGTTCACGCAACAGCGTCAAGCGCTGGGTGGAGTCGAACTACTACTACAACGACGCTGGCAGATACCTCACCGACGGTACCACCGGTCCGGACGAGGCCAAGGGCTGGAACGGGCTGCGTGCGCCTGGCAACTTCAGCACCGGCACCTATACCAACTTCATCACCAACTTCGGTGGCTCCGCCAAGCTTGAGTGGAAGCCGTCGGATGACCCGTTCTACGCATCGCTGCTGCTGTACTCGTACCGGTTCTACGAGAACTCGACGATGAACAAGACCGATCTGTACGGCAATGCCAGGTTTCCGATCCGCAACCAGACCGAGGACAGCGGCACCACCCAGATCAACAGCATCTACATCAAGAACCGTCACGACCGCTGGGACCGCAGCAACCGTGGTGCCATCGCCAGTTTCAACTGGGACATGGGCGACCGTTCACGGCTGACCCTGCGTGGCGGCCATACCGAAGAGACCTTCCACAACAGCCAGGTCTACTGGGGTGTGCGCGCCTACCCAAGCAATCTGTTCGTCGACTACGAGAACGACAGCCACGGGTTCCCGAACGCGGTGGCGGTTTCCGATTCCAGCCTGCTGACCAGCTCGGCGTTCAAGCTCAATCCCGCGCAGGCCTATGTCTCCCCGCGCGATGCCAAGGAGAGCATCGACAACCTGCGCGCCGATTTCAGCTACAACATCGACGCCGATGCCCGTGGCTTCGGCCTGGCCACCGGCGCCGAATACCGCCATCTGAAGATCTGGCAGGACATCGACTTCGACTACTTCAAGAGCAGTGCCACGCTCAACGATTACCTGTATCCGGGTTCGACGCTGCTGGGAAGCGTGCCGGGCTTCCCGCTGATCGACAACCGCAAGTGGAACGAGGAACTGCTGCCCAAGCTGGGCAACAACAATGCGGCGTATCCGAATGCCAACTTCACCAGCGACTACAGGTACGTGGAGGACATCACCAATGCCTATGTATCCGCGCACTACGCCTGGGATCGGCTGCTGCTGATCGGCGGCCTGCGCTATGACCACACCCGCTTCGATGCCTACAGCCCGTTCAGCGATGATGGCGGCACTACCTATACCTCCGCCTTCCGCAATACGAGCGGTGGCTACAACAACCTGCTGCCTTCGTTGAATGCGACGTTCAAGCTGAGCGAGGACCAGCGCTTGCGATTCTCCGCCAGTCGCACGCTGGGCCGGCCGACGCCGAGCAACATCGCGCAGGCCACCAGCACCAGCTGTGGCGATGACGAGGAGGGCAGGGGCTTCTGCAGCATCAAGCAGGGCAACGCCAACCTGCAGCCGCGCCGTTCCACCAACATCGACCTGGCGTGGGACCTGTACTTCAACGGCAACAATGGCCTGGTCTCGGTGGCGCTGTTCGACAAGGTGATCAAGGACGATATCTACACCTTGACCACGTTCGAGAACGTGGGGGATACCCGCTACCGGGTCACCCAGCCGATGAACACCGACGAGTCGAAGCTGCGTGGCGTCGAGTTCGCGGTGGCCAACCGCAACCTGCAGTGGGGCCGCCAGCGCTTCGACATGTACTTCAATGCAACCCGTCTGGAAGGCCAGACCAACTACCGCATCAGCGATGGCACCGAGCGCCGCTTGGACCGGCTGCTGTACCAGCCGGACTGGTCGCTCAATGGCTCGGTGATCTGGCGCATGCCATGGAAGAGCGCGCAGCTGCGCCTGTCCGGCACCTACCGCAGCCGGATGCTGGTCGACTTCGGTGACACCCAATGGCTGGATTCGTACTACGACCCATACATGACCTTCAACATGGCCTTCAGCCACAAGGTCAGCAAGCACGTGACACTGAAGTACGAGGCCAAGAACCTGTTCAACACCCAGCCGACCTACAGCACCGGTCCGAACGGACGCTTCCGAACCGAGATCGACGACTACGGCCGCTTCTTCTACTTCCACATCATCTACAACTGAGGGCACAGCCGTGGAGACGATCAATCGCAGGCGATTCCTGGCCCTGGCCGGCCTGTCCGCTGCCGGTGCCTGGATGGGCACGGCACACGCGCTGGCCGCGCAGGCCGATGCCACCGCGCTGAACCCGCGCAACCTGCTGGCCAAGCCGCGCTTTGCCAGTACACCCTTCACCCTGGGCGTGGCCTCGGGTGATCCCTCGGCCGATGGCATGGTGCTGTGGACGCGCCTGGCGACCGAACCGCTGGTGTTCGGCGGTGGCATGCCGACCCGGCCGATGGTGGTCGAGTGGCAACTGGCGGCAGACGATGGCATGCGCAAGGTGGTGCGCCAGGGTTCGGCAATGGCGCATCCCGAACTCGGCCACGCCGTGCACGTGGAGCTGGGCGGATTGGCGCCCGGACGACCCTACTGGTACCGCTTCACCGTAGGCGGCCACGCCAGTGCGATCGGTTGTACCCGCACGCTGCCCGCAGCCACGGCCGCAGTGGATCGTGTGCGTTTTGCGGTGGCTGGCTGCCAGCACTACGAAGAGGGCCACTACACCGCGTGGCGGCGCATCGCCGAGGAACCGCTGGATTTCGTCTTCCACTACGGTGATTACATCTACGAAGGCGAAAGCCAACCGGGCCTGCGGAAGATGAACGGCCAGCCGTTCACCAACCTGCGTAATCATGTCGGGCCGCAGACCTACACGCTGGACGATTACCGTCGCCGCTACGCCCAGTACAAGAGCGATGCCGACCTGCAGGCCGCGCATGCGTCGGCACCGTGGTTCGTCACCTTCGATGACCATGAGGTGGACAACAACTGGGCCGGTGCCGAAGACCAGGATGACACGCCCAGCGAAGTGTTCCTGCTGCGCCGGGCACAGGCGTTCCAGGCCTACTACGAGAACATGCCACTGCGCCGTTCGGCATTCCCGCGCGATGGCCACATGCAGATGTACCGGCGCGCACGCTACGGCACACTGATGGATCTGCACCTGCTCGACACCCGCCAGTACCGGAGCAAGCAGGCGAACATGGCGCTGCGTGAGGACGTGGAATCGCCGGAACGCAGCATTGTGGGCGCGAAGCAGGAGCGCTGGCTGTTCGATGGTCTGGCCGATGTCGCACCGCGCTGGCACACCATCGCCCATCAGGTGGCACTGGGCAACTACATGCGCGAGAATGATGGCATCGTGCAGTCGTCCGACGATCAATGGTCGGGCTATCTGGACAGCCGCCGGCGCCTGCTCGATCACATCCAGAAGGTCGGCTTCGGCAACGTGGTGACCGCCTGTGGCGACGCGCATCGCCACTATGCCAGCGATCTGGTGCAGGACCACCGTGACTCAGGGGTGATCTCCAGCGAGTTCCTGGCCACATCGATTACTTCCGGCGCCGATGGCCAGGGTGTGGATGCGTATGCCAGGAACCAGCTTGCGCACAGCCCCTATCTGAAGACGACCACCGACAAGCGTGGCTACGTGCTGTGCGATGTCACCCGCGATGCGTGGATTGGCGACATGAAGACGCTGGATACCGTGATGCAGCCGAATGGCGCGGTGCAGAGCTGGAAGCGCTATGCGGTGGAGCACGGCCGGCCGGGGCTGCAGGAGGCCTGATCCTACCGGTCTAGCCTGTAGAGCCGAGCCCATGCTCGGCTGCTCTTCGACAACTGACCGGAAAAGCAGCCCACCATGGGCTCGGCTCTAAAGAGATCCTTCAATCCTGCTCGAACCCCAAAGGCTCGCTGCCCATCGCCGGGTCGCTGGTGGCGGGGGGTCCATCCTCTGCGCGGCCGGCCACGCGGACCACCCTTTAACCCGCCCTGATGTGAAGGTCGTACCATCCTGCGGTGGAAGCTGCTTCCCACGCCA
>NZ_JASJSI010000135.1:0-10650 GCF_030237085.1 Stenotrophomonas maltophilia group sp. Smal32 | reverse complement strand
TTTTGGTGTTGGGCCGGGCAATTTTGGTTTGCAACAAAACCCGTTAACCCAAACGTGGGGGGAGCGTGGCCGCAACCCTGGGCCCAACGGGGCGGCCAACCCCACATGCCCCCACGGCCGACAGATTCCGGTAGGTGTTGTTTGGTGTCGACCTTGGTCGACACATGTGTCAGTTATCGAGTGAATTCAACGGTGTCGACCACGGGCGACACCTACCAGGGCCGCACGCCTTCCTGGCAGATCGCGGAGAACTGTCGAAAGCGGGGTGGGTCCGGTTGAGGGGGCGTGAGCCGCATGGATGCGGCGACCGAGCTTACATGGACGTACTTGCAGCGTCCCCCTCAACCGGACCCACCGCGCCATCTCACAGGAGCCCAGCTTTTGACGTTGCTCCGGCTGTGGCCGTTGCTCCGGCCTCTGCGGGTGCAGGGTGCAACCCTGCAAAACAAACACCACCCTACGCCAGCGTCGGTTGTGCATTCGGCCCCCGCGCACTACGATCCTGCGGTTCGCGCGCGCAGGCGCGCGCCCGTATTCCTGCTGAGCGCCCCGTGCGCCGCATCTGCCAACCCGAGGTATCCATGGTCATCAAACCGCGCGTCCGCGGCTTCATCTGCGTCACCACCCACCCGACCGGCTGCGAGGCCGCGGTCAAGCAGCAGATCGACTACATCCGCGCGCGCCCGCCGATCCAGAACGGCCCCAAGCGCGTGCTGGTCATCGGCGCGTCCACCGGTTACGGCCTGGCGGCGCGCATCACCGCTGCCTTTGGCAGCGGCGCCGCGACCCTGGGCATCTTCTTCGAGCGACCGGGCACCGAATCCAAGCCGGGCACGGCCGGCTGGTACAACTCGGCCGCGTTCCACAAGTACGCCGACGAAGCCGGCCTGTACGCCAAGAGCATCAACGGCGACGCCTTCTCCGATGAAGTGAAGGCCAGGACCATCGAGATGATCAAGGCCGATCTGGGCCAGGTCGACCAGGTCGTCTACAGCCTGGCCGCGCCGCGCCGCAAGCATCCGAAGACCGGCGAGATCATCAGCTCCACGCTGAAGCCGATCGGTGAGCCGATCACCCTGCGTGGCCTGGATACCGACAAGGAAGTACTGACCGAGACCCACCTGCAGCCGGCCACGCCGGAAGAAATCGCCGGCACCGTTGCGGTGATGGGCGGTGAGGACTGGCAGATGTGGATCGATGCGCTGGCCGACGCCGGCGTGCTGGCCAACGGCTGCACCACCACGGCCTTCACTTACGTGGGCGAAGAAATCACCCAGGCGATCTACTGGAACGGTTCCATCGGTGCCGCCAAGAAGGACCTGGACACCAAGGTGCTTGGCCTGCGCGAAAAGCTGGCGAAAATCGGCGGCGACGCGCGCGTGTCGGTGCTGAAGGCCGTGGTCACCCAGGCCAGCTCGGCCATTCCGACCATGCCGCTGTACCTGTCGCTGCTGTTCAAGGTGATGAAGGAAAAGGGCACCCACGAAGGCTGCATCGAGCAGCTCGACGTGCTGTACGACATCCTCTACGGCGGCAAGGCCGACGGCGTGGCGATCGATCGCCTGCGCCACGACCTGGTCGATGGCGAGGGCCACACCGTCGCGCTGGTCGATAAGGAAGGCCGCCTGCGTGCCGACTACAAGGAAATGGCGGCGGACGTGCAGGGCAAGGTGGTCGCGCTGTGGCCGCAGGTGACCAACGAGAACCTGTACGAGATCAGCGACCTGGCCGGCTACAAGGCCGACTTCCTGCGCCTGTTCGGCTTTGGCGTGGAGGGTGTCGACTACGAGGCCGACGTCAACCCGGACGTGAAGATCGACAACCTGGTCGACATGACCTGATCAATGAAAAGGCCGGCGAAAGCCGGCCTTCTCGTTTGTGTAGAGCCGAGCCATGCTCGGCTGCTCTTCGCTTGAGTCCTGCAGCCGAGCATGGTTCGGCTCTACAGAGACGCGTCACCCGAACTCGAACCCCATCTCCGGCAGCGCCGGGCCGACGAAGTCGCCCTGCACGTAGTCCACCCCGGCACTGAACAACAGGGTCATCGAATTGGCATCGCTGACGAACTCGGCGATGGTATGGATACCGGCTTCCTGCGCGCGTGCGGTGATCTGGCTGATGCGGTCGATGTTCTCGCGGGTGGCCGCCAGATCGCTGGTGAAACCGCGGTCCAGCTTGAGGAACTGCGGCTGGAAGTGGGCCAGCAGCTGGAACGAGTCCAATCCCGAACCAAACTGCTCCAGGCCGATGCGGCAGCCCAGCGGCGCCACTTCGGCAAGGAACTGCTGCGCACTGCGCAGGTGGGTGAACACCTTCGCTTCCGGTGCATGCAGCCACAGTCGCTCACCGGGTACGCCCTGCGCCTGCAGTTCGCGGCGCAGGGTGGCGATCATCTGCGGGTCGTCGAACGATTCCGGCGTCACCTTCACCAGTACCTGGGTGGCATGGCCCTGGCGCGCACGCTGGCCCAGTACGGCGATGGCCTGCGAAACCACCCAGCGGTTGATGTCGGCCAGCAGGCCGTGCTCCTCGGCGATGCCCAGGAACGCGGTGGGGCTCAACAGCTCGCCGTTGTGCTCCAGGCGCAGGTAGGCTTCGTACAGCTCCAGCGGCTCGCCCTGCAGGTTCAGCACCGGCTGGTAGTGCAGCTGGAAGCCGTCGCCGGCCAGTGCTTCACGGATACGGGTGACCCAGCGCAGCACGCGCTCTTCCTCGACGCGGTCGGCCGCAGCCGGGTCGAAGATGCGGCAGGTATTGCCCAGTTCGGCGGCGGCATGCGTGCACTCGCTGGCGCGTGCGAGCACCTGGCCGATGCTGGCGATCTTCTCGCCCACCTGTACGCCGCCGATGCTGACCGTCACCGTGGCCGAACGCGCGCCGATGCTGAAGACGTGTGCGGCGTAGGCTTCGCGGATGCGCTCGGCCAGCGCCACGGTCTGCGCGTAGGGCCCGGCCTGCAGCACGGCGAAATTGTGTTCGCCGAAGCGGGCCAGCTGCGCGTCCTCGCCGACCACCTCGGCCAGCAGGCCGGCCAGGGCGCCGATCAGGGTGTCGGCCGACGCCAGGCCGATGTCCGGCAGCAGGCGCGCGTAGTGGTCCGGCTCGATCAGCAGCAGGCCGAACTGGCCCTCGCTGCGCCCGGCCTGGGCCACCGCGCTTTCCAGCTGCAGCATGAAGGTCGGGCGGTTGAGCAGGCCGGTGACCTGGTCGCGCTGGCGCAGGTCCTCGACCTCGCGCGCCAGTTCCGGGTCGAACTCCATGCGGCGGCGGAGCACCACCTGCAGGCAGGATTCGCCCTCGTAGGTGGCGGCAGTGAATTCCATCGTTGCCGGGAACGCGCTGCCATCTTCGTGACGGGCATCGAGCTGGTACTGCGGCGGTGGCGCTTCACCACGGCTCAGGCCCTTCAGCAGCTGCTTGAAGCCCTCCACATGCTGGGCGGCGACCATGTCCAGCAGCGAGATGCCTTCGATATCGTCGAAATGCTCGTAACCGAACATTTCCAGGTAGGCGTCGTTGGCACGGATGTGCATGCCTTCATGCACGTAGGCGATGGGGTCGCGTGAGGAGGCGATCAGCGCATCGCAGCGGCGCTCGGTCTCGCGCATCTGCGCCTCGATGCGGCGCAGGCCACGCCGCGCCTGCAGGTCCACCCACTGGTCGCGGACCACGGCGAGCAGGTGCTCTGGGCGCTGGCGCAGGGCGAGGGCACGGATGCCGTGGCTGCTGGCCTGCACCAGCTCGTCCTCGTCGATGCGCTCGGCCAGCAGCACCAGCGGGATGTCCTTGCCACTGGCGGCGATGTGCTGGGCCACCAGTGGCAGCGGGATGCCCTGCGAGGGCGATGCCAGCACCAGGTCGATGGCCTGGCCGGACAGCACCTGGGACAGCTCGGCCGCATCCTGCGGCCGCCAGGGGCGCACCGCGATGCCGCTGTTGCGCAGGGTGCTGACAATGGCTTCGGCGTTTTCGCCGCTGTCATCAACGATCAGCAGGCGGATGGTGATGTCGTTCGCGTTCTGCATGCACTGCTCCCCAATCTGCGAATCTAGATACACGATGCGCGGCGAACCGTCCATGCGTGCACCCCTTGCACGCATCGAACGGCGATCTGCTTCACACCACGCCACCGGCGGCGTGGCCGCTGGCCCAGGCCCACTGGAAGTTGTAGCCGCCCAGCCAGCCGGTCACGTCCAGCACCTCGCCAACGAAATGCAGGCCGGGCACCCGCTTGGATTCCATCGTAGAGGACGACACCTCGGCCGTATCCACGCCGCCCAGGGTGACCTCGGCGGTGCGGTAGCCCTCGGTGCCACTGGCCACCAGCGGGAACGCGCCCAGCAGCTGCGCGGCCTGGCGCAGCACCGGCTCGTCCAGCTGGCGCACGGGCCGGTCGGGCAGCCAGTGCTCGCACAGGCGCTGCGCCAGCCGCTTCGGCAGTACCTCGCCCAGCACGGTGCGCAGCTCGGCGGCCGGGCGCTCGCGTTTCATCTGGCGCAGCCACTCGCCTGCATCCTGGCCGGGCAGCAGGTCCAGCTCCAGTGCATCGCCGGGTTGCCAGAACGAGGAGATCTGCAGGATCGCCGGGCCACTGACGCCGCGATGGGTCAGCAGCATGAAGTTCTGGAAGCTCTTGCCGTTGCAGCGCGCCTCGATCGGCAGGGCGACACCACTCAGATCGGCCAGCCGCTCCTGGTGCTTGCCGCTGAGCGTCAGCGGTACCAGGCCTGCGCGGGTCGGCAGCACCTGGTGGCCGAACTGGCGGGCAATCTCGTAGCCGAAGCCGGTGGCGCCCATGCTCGGAATCGACAGGCCGCCGGTGGCCACCACCAGCGAAGCGCAGTGGAACAGGCCGTGCGTGGTGTACACGCGGAAACCGTCGCTGCCGTGCTCGATGCGCTGCACGCTGCACTCGGTGCGGATCTGCGCGCCGGCCGCCTGGCATTCGTCCACCAGCATCTTCACGATCTGCTTGGAGGAGATGTCGCAGAACAGCTGGCCCAGCTCCTTTTCGTGATAGGCGATGCCGTGCTTGCTGACCAGCTCGATGAAGTGCCAGGGCGTGTAGCGCGCCAGCGCCGACTTGCAGAAGTGCGGGTTGGCTGACAGGAAATTGGCTGGGGTGGTGCCGGTGTTGGTGAAGTTGCAGCGGCCACCGCCGGACATCAGGATCTTCTTGCCGACCTTGTTGGCATGGTCGATCACCTGCACCTGGCGGCCGCGTTGGCCAGCCGTGATCGCGGTCATCAGTCCGGCC
Organism: Stenotrophomonas maltophilia group sp. Smal32; assembly: GCF_030237085.1. Taxonomy (NCBI): domain Bacteria; kingdom Pseudomonadati; phylum Pseudomonadota; class Gammaproteobacteria; order Lysobacterales; family Lysobacteraceae; genus Stenotrophomonas; species Stenotrophomonas maltophilia group sp. Smal32. The sequence goes on along the minus strand of NZ_JASJSI010000135.1, from coordinate 5,393 downwards.
GCGCCGGCGCCGATGACCACCACGTCGCAGCGGATCGTGCTCATGCCTTGGCGCGCTTGCGCCAGTTCGGGATCACGTCGAGCTGCATCTGATCGTTGAGCAGCTGCACTTCACCGTCCTGGATCAGCACGCTCCAGCGCATCGCGCGCTGGATCTGCTGGCCCCACAGTTCTACGAAGGCACCATCGAGGTCGACCACCGACAGGTTGTCGAAGCGCGCCAGGCCCTTGCCCTGCTTGCCCCACCAGATGTCCGAGGCGTTTCCGCCGTAATTGATCACCTGCACCTGGCGGCTGCGGTTGCTGGCCTTGCGGATGCGCGATTCGTCCGGATGGCCCAGGTCGATCCACTGCAGGATGTCGCCGGTGTAGTCGTGTTCCCACAGGTCCGGCTCATCGTCAGTGCTCAGGCCACGGCCGAACTCCAGGCGGTCACCGGCATTGAGGGCGAAGGCGAGCAGGCGCACCATCAGGCGTTCGTCGGTCTCGGACGGGTGCTGGGCCAGGGTCAGGTTGTGGGTCGCGTAGTAGCCGCGATCCATGTCGCTGATCTGCAGTTCGGCCTTGCGGATGGTGGCGGTAAGAGCCATGGGGGATCCGTGGACTAAAGACGACAATGATAGAGGTTTGCTTCCGGGGTGTCCGTTGCCAGGCTGTCTGCGGGACGTCAACGTGGCACGCTTGCACGCTTTCCCGCCGCAGAAGTGGATACGATGACCCTGCCCAGCCGCCTGCAGCTGCCGCCCGGCCTCTGGCCCAGCCTGCTTGATGGCCTGTGCGCACGTTTCCCGCGCATCGACCGTGCGCAGTGGCAGGATCGCTTCGCGCGTGGCCGCGTGCAGGACATGCAGGGCAGGGCGCTGTCGCCGGACATGCCCTGGCAGGTGGGACTGGAGATCCAGTACTTCCGCGAGGTGGCCGACGAACCGGTGATTCCCTTCGCCGAGACCATCCTGCATCTGGATGAGCACCTGCTGGTGGCCGACAAGCCGCACTTCCTGCCAGTGACGCCGGCCGGCAGCTACGTACGCGAAACCCTGCTGGCACGCCTGATCGCACGCACGGGCAATACCGGGCTGGCGCCGCTGCATCGGCTGGACAGGCTGACCGCTGGCCTGGTGCTGTTCTCGACGCAGGCGGCCACGCGCGATGCCTACCAGCGGTTGTTCCGCGAGCGCCGCATTGAAAAGACCTATGAGGCGCTGGCACCGGCGCTGCCCGGGCTGGCGTTCCCGCTGCGACGGCACAGCCGGCTGGCGCCGGACGAGCCGTTCTTCCGCATGGCCGAAGTGCCAGGTGAGCCCAATGCGCGCAGCCTGATCGATCCGATCGAGGCGGAGGGACCGATCTGGCGCTACCGGCTGAAGCCGGAAACCGGCCGCAAGCACCAGTTGCGTGTGCACATGGCCGCGCTGGGCGCGCCGATCGAGGGTGATGACCTTTACCCGCAGCTGCAGTCGCGGCCTGAGAGCAGTGCCGAGCCACCGCTCCAGTTGCTGGCACAGGGGCTGGCCTTCGATGATCCACTCACCGGGGAGCCGCGGCGGTTCAGCAGCCAGCGGCGCCTGTGCCTGCCCGGCAACGGCGACTAGGTCTGTTCAGCGAGCCGGGCGCCGCGCCAGCCAGCGGTCCAGCTCGGCGGCGAACAGCTGCCGGTCGCGCGGTCCCAACGGGGGCGGTCCTCCGGTCTGCACCCCGGCGCCGCGCAGCTCCTCCATGAAATTGCGCATCGACAGCCGCTCGGCCATGTTGTTCGGCGTGTACAGCTGGCCGCGCGGGTTCAGCGCCACGGCCTTCTTTTCCAGCACCAGTGCGGCCAGCGGGATGTCCTGGGTGACCACCAGGTCACCGGCGGCCACCCGTTCGACGATGGCACTGTCGGCAACGTCCAGGCCCTGCGGCACCTGGATCGAGCGCAGCCAGCGCGAGGGCGGGGTGCGGATCCACTGGTTGGCGACCAGGGTCAGCTCGATCCCGACCCGTTCAGCGGCCCGGAACAGGATGTCGCGAATGACGGTGGGGCAGGCATCCGCGTCCACCCAGATGCGGGGGAGGGCGGGTTCAGCTTGGGTTTCAGCTTCAGTCATTTACCCAGTGTAGGGTAGGAAAAACCTGAATGGGGACTCGGGTTTAGCCCTGATCAGCTGCCAGCCCTTGCCACGCCTAGCGGGCGGGGCCCGCCCATGAACGTCCGGGCTATCGCTTTTTGCAGAAAACACGCGTATCGTTCGTCCCACTGTGTTTGCTAGGGTCACCGTGAATCGTGGCCTGGTGCAGTTGATCTCACGATCCGCTCATCGATCCGCTTTACCAACGCCTGCAACTCAGTCTCGGCCCCGATACCCGGTGGCTGCGATTTTTTCAACATGTGTTTCAGGAGTTAGTCAAATGTCTGATCGTCAGACCGGCACCGTCAAGTGGTTCAACGACGCCAAGGGCTTCGGCTTCATCACCCCGGAAAGCGGCCCGGACCTGTTTGTGCACTTCCGTGCCATCCAGGGCACCGGCTTCAAGACCCTGCAGGAAGGCCAGAAGGTTACCTTCATCGCCGTCCAGGGCCAGAAGGGTATGCAGGCTGACCAGGTGCAGGCGGTCTAATCCGTCTGCTACCGTTTGGTAGCCAGAACGCCGGAAGCGAAAGCTTCCGGCGTTTTTTATTGCCCGTTGTTCTGTAGCGTCGAGCCTTGATCGACTGCTTTCCAAAGACAGTCGAGCATGGCTCGACTCTACATGGGGCATGCAGCCATCACGGTACGATGTGGGCCTCCCCAAGGATCGTCCCCATGCGCATCGTCCACCACCTGGAAAACTCCCGTTCCCTGCGCGTGCTGTGGATGCTGGAGGAGCTCGGGCTGGACTACGAGCTGCGCCGCTATCCGCGCGATCCGAAGACGCTGCTGGCACCGCCGGAGCTTCGCAACGTGCATCCGCTCGGCAAGTCGCCGGTGCTGCAGGATGGCGAACTGGTGCTGGCCGAGTCCGGCGCAATCCTGGATTACCTCGCCGACCGTTACGACACCCAGCGCCAGCTGTCGCCGTCACCGACGCCGGCCGATGGCGCCGAGCGCATCGCCTACCGCTATTGGCTGCACTACGCCGAAGGCTCGGCGATGCCGCCGCTACTGCTGACCCTGGTGATGGGCCGCATCCGCAACGCGCCGATGCCGTTCTTTGCGCGCCCGATCGCGCGCAGCATCGCCGACAAGGCCGAGCGTGGCTTCATTGGCCCGCAAAGGCGCCTGCACCTGGACTGGATGGAGCGCCGCCTGGCCGAAAGCCCTTGGTTCGCCGGTGAGCGGTTCAGCGCGGCCGACATCCAGATGAGCTTCCCGATCCAGGCTGCCGCCGCCCGTGGTGGTGGCCTGGATGACAAGCCGGCGCTACGCGATTTCCTCAAGCGCATCAGCGAGCGCCCGGCCTATCAGCGCGCCGAAGCACATGGCGGGCATCTGCAGGCGCTCAGCGGCAATTGAGGCGGGCGGCGGTCGCCCCCATCTTCAACCCCATGGATACCGACAGCCCCCGTTTCGACAATCGCCTGCTGAATGCCCTGCCGGGTGACCCCGAATCCGGCCCGCGTCGCCGCGAAGTACTGGGCGCCGCCTGGTCGCCGGTGATGCCGACGCCCGTGGCAGTCCCCACGCTGCTGGCCTGGTCGCCGGACGTTGCCACGATGCTCGGCTTCGATACCGCTGAGGTCGAGAGCGAAGGCTTCGCGCGCGTATTCGGCGGCAATGCGCTATACCCCGGCATGCAGCCGTGGGCGGCCAACTATGGCGGCCATCAGTTCGGTCACTGGGCGGGGCAGCTGGGTGATGGCCGCGCGATCTCGCTGGGCGAAGTGGTCGCACCGGATGGCGGTCATTGGGAGCTGCAGCTGAAGGGTGCCGGCCCGACCCCGTATTCGCGGGGCGCCGATGGTCGCGCGGTGCTGCGCTCGTCCATCCGCGAGTTCCTGTGCAGCGAAGCGATGCATCACCTGGGCGTGCCGACCACGCGCGCGCTGTCGCTGGTCGGCACCGGCGAAGACGTGGTGCGCGACATGTTCTACGACGGCCACCCGCGTGCCGAGCCCGGCGCCATCGTGTGCCGGGTATCGCCTTCGTTCCTGCGTTTCGGTTCCTTCGAACTGCCGGCCTCGCGTGGTGAAACCGCCTTGCTGCAGCAGCTGGTGGATGCCTGCATCGCCCGCGATTTCCCCGAGCTGGAAGGGCAGGGCGAGGCGCTGTATGGCGATTGGTTCGCGCAGATCGCGGTGCGCACCGCCGAGATGATCGCGCACTGGATGCGCGTGGGCTTCGTCCATGGCGTGATGAACACCGACAACCTGTCCGTGCTCGGCCTCACGCTGGATTACGGTCCCTATGGATGGGTCGAGGACTTCGATCCGGACTGGACGCCGAACACCACCGATGCCCAAGGCCGGCGCTATCGTTTCGGTACCCAGCCGCAGGTGGCGTACTGGAACCTGAGCCGATTGGCGCAGGCGTTGTCGTCATTGTTTGCCGATGTCGAACCGCTGCAGGCAGGATTGGCGGCGTACCAGTCCACGTTCGTTGCCTGCACCCGTCGCGATGCAGCGGCCAAGCTCGGCCTGGCTGCGGCCGATGATGAGGACCTGCAGCTCTACCTGCGCTGGCAGCAGTTGATGCAGGACGGCAGCATGGACATGACGCTGGCCTGGCGCGCGCTGATGCGCGTTGATCCAGCGTCGCCCGATGTGGGCCTGCTGGACGCGGTGTACTACGACGAGGCGCGCCAGCAGTCGGTGCAGGCACCGTTGCAGCAGTGGCTCCAGGACTACGCGGCGCGGCTGCGCATGGATACGCTGTCGGCCAGCGAACGCACGGCGAAGATGGCCGCGGCCAATCCGCTGTACGTGCTGCGCAACTGGCTGGCGCAGGAGGCCATCGATCGCGCCGAGCAGGGGGATCTCGGCGGTGTTCATGCATTGCAGGACGTACTGCGCGACCCGTACACCGAGCGCCCGGGGCTCGAGCACTTCGCAGGCAAGCGCCCTGCATGGGCCGATAACCGCGCCGGCTGCTCGATGCTGTCCTGCAGTTCCTGAGGGTGGGGTTCGGCAGGGCTGCGCCCTGCACCCGCAGAGGCAACAGCCGAAGCCAAAGCGGCTCTGGATTGCTGATGGTTTGGCGGGGGGGGGGGGGGGGGGGGGGGGCCCCCCCCCCCCCCCCCCCCCCGGCCGCCCCCCCCCCCCCCCCCGCCCCCCCCCCCCCCCCCCCCCCCCCCCCCCCCCCCCCCCCCCCACACCCCCGGCTGGGGGGGGGGGGGCCCCCCGGGGCTCCCACAAAGCACTATAATATAAAAAAAAATGTGTGTTCACTAATGATTTTGCCCAAGCAGCCATTCCCAGCCCGCCCCCACGCGCGCCGC
>NZ_JASJSI010000134.1:0-10660 GCF_030237085.1 Stenotrophomonas maltophilia group sp. Smal32 | reverse complement strand
GCGATCTGAACGAAGAGCAGCCGAGCATGGCTCGGCTCTACAAGGGCATGTGGCGATTCAAGGCCTCATACTCTACGCACACCCCGTCCCTGACCGCCTTCCGGTTGGCGACGGGGCGTTTTCGTTTCCGGCCAAGAGACAGGAAGATCCATGAAATCGATCTGTGTGTACTGTGGTTCCAACGCTGGCAGCAAGCCGGCCTATACCGAACGTGCCATTGCCCTGGGTGACCGCATTGCCCGCGACGGCCTGCGCCTGGTGTATGGCGGCGGCAACGTCGGCCTGATGGGAACCGTGGCCAATGCGGTACTCGCCGCCGGTGGCGAGGTGACCGGCGTGATCCCGCGCCAGCTGGCCGATTGGGAAGTGGCCCACCGTGGCCTGACCGAACTGGAGATCGTCGGTTCGATGCATGAGCGCAAGTCGCGCATGTTCGATCTTGCCGACGGCTTCGTCACCCTGCCGGGCGGCTTCGGCACCATGGAAGAGATCTTCGAGATGCTGACCTGGCGCCAGCTGGGCATCGGCAACAAGCCATGCGCATTCCTCGACGTGGAAGGTTTCTACGCCCCGTTGATCGGCATGATCGACCGCATGGTGGAAGAGCGCTTCCTGCACCCGGACCAGCGCCAGGACCTGTGGTACGGCTCGGACATCGAAGAGATGCTGGAGTGGATGAAGAACTACCAGCCGGCGCAGGCCTCGAAGTGGATCGACGAGAAGCGCCGCGCCGCCCTGCGATGATGCAGCGGCACGCGGCGGCTCAGGCCGCCGCGTGCGCCCACGGGGCGGGCCGCCCCAGCAGGTAGCCCTGGCCGTAGTCGCAGCCCAGTTCGCGCAGGGTATTTCGCTGCGCCTCGGTCTCGATGCCTTCGCCGATGGTTTCGATGCCCAGCGTGCGCGCCAGCGACAGCACGCCCTCAACCAGCGCGCGCGTACTCTGCACTTCCGGACCATGCAGGCCGGCGATGAAGCTCTGGTCGATCTTCAGCGTGCTGATCGGGAAGCGATGCAGGTAGGACAACGCGGAGAAGCCGGTGCCGAAATCATCCAGCTGTACCTGGATGCCGCGCTCGCGCAGGCCCTGCAGGATGCGCAGCGTGTGCGGGCCATCGTCCAGCAGTGCGACCTCGGTGATCTCCAGCCGCAGTCGCTGCGGATCGGCGCCGTATGCATCCAGCAGGCCGAACAGGCGGCCGCTGAACTCCGCCGAGCGGAAATGACGCGGTGACACGTTCACCGATACGTAGCTGTGCCCCCCTTTGGCCAGCCCCGCGATGACCTGCTCGTAGATCAGCCAATCCACCTGTTCGATCAGGCCACTCTCTTCGCCCAGTTCCAGGAACGCACCGGGCAGCAGCAGGCCACGGCGCTCGTGCTGCCAGCGAAGCAGCGCCTCGTGACCGACCACTTCGCCGTCGGACAAGCGCACGATCGGCTGGTAGAACGGCAGGAAGTCGCGGTTGTTGATCGCACGTCGCAGATCGGCTTCCAGGTCCAGGCTGCGCATCGCTTCTTCGCGCATGTCTTCGTCGAAGATCGCGCAGCGGTCATGGCCCTGCGCCTTGGCCCGGTACATCGCTGCGTCCGCATCGCGCAGCAGCTCTTCACCGGTGCGGTAGCGCGGATTCCACAGGGCAATGCCCAGGCTGCCGGACGGAAACAGTTCGCGCCCGGCGATCCACATCGACTCCTGCAACGCCAGCAGCAGCCGCTGGCCGAAATCCAGTGCCTGCGCCAGCCCCTGCGGGCACTGCAGCAGCACGGCAAACTCATCACCGCCGAGCCGTGCCACCACATCTTCGGTACCGGCCATCGACACGATGCGCTTGGCCACTTCCACCAGCATGCGGTCACCGGCGGCATGGCCGATGCTGTCATTGACCAGCTTGAAGCGATCAAGGTCGAGGAACAGAACGGCAAACACCGGCCCGCCCTCACGCTTGGCCAGTGCCAGGGCATCCTGCAGGCGATCCAGCAGGTGCAGACGATTGGGCAGGCCGGTCAGGGCATCGTGCATGGCCTGGTGGGTCAGGCGCTGTTCCGCACGCAGGCGCTCGCCGATCTGGCCGAGCAGTTTCTCGTTCACTTCGGCCAGTTCACGGGTGCGTTCTTCCACGCGCTTTTCCAGCTCGGCATGCGCCGAACGCAGCCGCTGCTGGTCGCGCTGGCGGGCCAACCCGGTACCGATGTTCTGCGCAACGAAGGTCAGCAGGCGCTGGTCGTGCACGCTGAAGGTACTGTTCTGGCTGTAGCTCTGCACCACGATCGCGCCGACCACTTCGTCGTCGCGCAGCAGCGGCACGCCCAGCCAGCAGTGCGAACGCGCGCCGTGTTCGCGCACTTCGCCGGCCGCCAGCAGGGCATCGATCTGCGCGCGCGATGCCAGCAGCGGGCGCCGGTTGCGCACCACGTATTCGGTCAGGCCACGGCTGAACGGCCGCGGCGCGCGGCTGGCGTTGTGCTCGTCCACCGAATAGACGAAGTCCAGGCCATTACCGGCGGCGTTGACCAGGGCGATGTAGAAATTGCGCGCATCGAGCAGGCGCCCGACCACGCCGTGCACCTGGCCGTAGAACTGGGCCAGGCTGTCGGCCGACATCGCCATCTCGGCGATGTTGTAGAGCGCGGTCTGCAGCTGCTCGGCACGGCGCCGTTCGGCTACTTCGTCCTGCAGGCTGCGGTTGGCGCGCTGCAGTTCCTGGGTGCGCCGCTCCACCTGCTGCTCCAGCCGTACCTGCGCCTGGCGCCGGTCCATCGCGGTCTGTACGTGCTGGGCGACGAACCCCAACAGGGCGCGCTCGGCCTCACCATAGCGGGCGGCACGCTCATAGCTCTGCACCACGATGGCGCCACAGACGCGGCCATCGCGCAGCATCGGCACGCCCAGCCAGTCCAGGCTTTCGGGGCCACGCTGCGGGTCATGCTCCTGTTCCACCACCCGCGCCAGCAGTTCGCGCGACGGGCCACTGAGCGGCTTGCCATGGCGCAGCAGCGCCACGGTCAGGCTGCGCGGCATCTCGCTGGCGTCATGGCTCTGCGACGGATCGGCAACGAAGTCATCCACCTGGTCGGCGAAGTACAGGAAGCGGATCTGTTCACGCACATCGTCGTACTCGACGATGTAGCAGTTCTCCGCGTACATCAGCGTGCCCAGCACACCGTGCACGTGGCGCAGCATCTCGCCCATCTCCAGGTCTGCGCCGGCCAGGTCGGCGATCTGGAACAACGCCTGCTGCAGCCGCTCGGCCTCTTCCAGGGCCTTGATCTGCCCGGCCTGTCGCCCACGCTGCAGGGCCAGTTCCATCGCCTGCCGGGCCAGTCCCCACCACGCGGGCGAAGGCGCCGCACCGACCACCGACAACAGCAGCCGCGCGCCGTCGTACTCCCAACCGTGCTGGCCATCGCCAACGCCGGGGTCCACGAACGGGGCGCCGTCGATCACGACCGGGGGCCAGCCGCCCTGGCCACGCCCCAGCTGCGGGTCGTCCCAACCGACCCGGACCACCGCCGATTCAGGCAGCAGCGCATGCAACGCGCGCACCAGCGCCGTGCTCAGCACGACCTCGTGTGGTGGCTCTTCCGCCGGTTCAGCATGCGTGGACAAATGACAATCTCTTGGCGCCGTCTAAGCGTCGCCTCCCCTGAGCCGCCGAGCATAGCGCGCCACCCGGGGGGCAATGGAAGCCCGTAAACCCCGAATCGTGCGCCCGTACGTTTTTCGTGCTGTCCGTAGCCGCTTCCATGCCATGAACCTCGCCCTGCCCGCCCCTGCCACCGGCTATGCGCCACCGCCTGCAGGCCTTACCCTGTACGCCGTGGAAGCCAGCGCACTGCCAACCGATGAAGCCTTGATGCTGGCCTGGGCCGGTGGTGACCTGCGCGCGTTCGAAAGCCTGTATGCGCGCCACCGCAAACGCCTGTTCGGCTTCCTGCTGCGGCAACTGCGCGACACGGCACTGGCCGAGGAGATCTTCCAGGACGTGTGGCAGCGGGTGATCAGCGCGCGCGCCGGCTGGCAACCCGAGGCGGCGTTCAGCACATGGCTGTTCCGCATCGCCCACAACCGACTGAACGACCATTGGCGTGCGGCACGTCATCGCCCGGCCGCACCTGCCGATGCCGATCTGCGCCTTGCGGCGATCGAGGATGGGCAGACCCCGGAAGCGGAACTCTCTGAATTCGAACAACGTCGCCGCATCCAGCTGGCGATGGAGCAACTGCCGCCGGAGCAGCGCGAAGTGCTGCAGCTGCGGCTGGATCAGGAACTGAGCCTGGAGGAGATCGGCCAGATCACCGGCGTGGGCCGGGAGACCGTGAAATCGCGGCTGCGCTATGCGATGGACAAGCTGCGTGCGGGACTGAACGCATGAACCGAGACGAACCCCTGACGCCGGAAGAACGCGAGCTGGCCCGGCTGCTCGGCCGTCGCGCCGAGCAGGCACCGCCGCCCGCGCTGGATGCTGCCATCCTGGCCGCGGCGCGTGCCGCCGTGGATGCTCCGGCCGCTGGCGCCGTTGCCTCTGCGGACGCACCGCGCGCACGACAGGCACGCCCTCGCTGGCCGGCAGTGTTCGGCATTGCCGCCTCGATGGTGTTCGCCATCGGCATCGCCTGGCAGCTGCGCCCGGAGCCGCCGCCGGTTCCGGCCGGTGAGGCCGCTGTTGCTGCGGCACCGGCACCGGCAGAAGACGTTGCGGCTGCCCGTCAGGCCGCTGACCGCAGTGCAGCCGACAGCGCTGTGGCGGCTGCCGAACCAAGCGCTGCGCCCGCAGCACCCGAGGCCGCCCCTGTTGCCGCTGCCCCGGCACCGGCCATCGCTCGCGCGCCCGAGCCGGCGCCGGCCGAGACCGCTGAAGCGCCGGCCCAAGCTGCACGATCGATGGCTGCGGATGCGGCCGCCGATACCGCCTTTGCGCCCCCCCCACCGGCGCCGACGGCAGCGCCGGCAGCAGCGCCGCCTGCGCCACCGGCACCCGCAGCCTACTCTGCACCGGCACCGGCATTCGCGCCGGCAGAGTCCGGGGCACTGAAAGCACGCACGGCCGCGGCACCTGCACCGGCACCGGCACCAGCAGCCAATGCCGCCGAGGTCGAGCGGGCGGAGGCGCTGGATCGGGTGGAGATCACCTCGATGAAGCGTGAGGCTCCCAGCCGTTCGGCTCCGGGCATCATGCGCCGCGGCAGCGATGCGGGCCTGAGCGCGGACACGGTGCAGGCCGAAGTAGACGCCGACGCGCGCCTGCCACGCCGGCAGTGGCTGCAGAAGATCCGCGAGCGCCGTGACCAGGACCAGCGCGACCTCGCCCGCGCCAGCCTGGAACGCTACATACAGCAGTATCCGGAAGCGCGCCTGCCGCGCGACCTGCGCCCGCTGCTGGACGACTGAAACGGACGGGGGGACCCGACAACGCCGTAGAATGATGGGAATGCTCGATACCCTCGCCCAGCCCGTCAGCCACACGCTGGAAGTCAAACACAGCCGCTTCATCGCCCATGCCGCGCCGATCGATGGCGCCCCCGCAGCATTGGCGTTCCTGCAACAGGTTGCCGTGGCCGACGCCACGCACAACTGCTGGGCCTACCGGCATGGCCAGGACTACCGCTCCAGCGATGACGGCGAGCCGGCAGGCACCGCCGGGCGGCCGATCCTGGCCGCGATCGACGGCCAGGGCTTCGACCGGGTGATGGTGGTGGTGACGCGCTGGTTTGGTGGCATCAAGCTCGGAGCAGGCGGCCTGGTCCGTGCCTACGGCGGGGCCGCCGCCGAATGCCTGCGCACCGCGCCGCGGCTGGCGCTGGTCGCCATGGCACGGCTGCAGCTGCAGGCCGGCTTCGAGGACCTGGGCACCCTGCACGCCGCCCTGCCTGCGTTCGGTGTGGAGAAGCGCGATGAGCAGTTCGACGCGAACGGGGTATGCCTGCGGGTCGAATTGCCGGCCGATCAGGTAGACGCATTGAAAATCCGCCTGCGCGACGCCACTCGTGACCGTATCCGCATAGAAGACGACCACCAGGATGACTGACAAGGACGGCGCCCCCGCCTCGCCCCCGCCGCTGCGCCGCCTCGGCAGCCTGCGCACGCTATGGCCGTTCGTGCGCCGCCATAGTGGCCTGTTCACCGCCTGGCTGCTGGCGCTGGCGGTGTCTTCGGCGGCCACGCTGAGTCTGCCGCCGGCGGTCAAGCAGATGATCGACCATGGTTTCAGCAGCGGCGGCCAGATCAACCGTGCCTTCGCCCTGCTGATGCTGGTGGCCGTGGTGCTGGCCCTGGCCACCGCCGCGCGCTTCTACTTCGTGTCGCTGCTGGGCGAAAAGGTCGTAGCTGACCTGCGCAGCCGCCTGTACGCACACCTGATCCAGCTCGGTGCCGGGTTCCATGACCGCAGCCGCAGCGGTGAGCTGGTCTCGCGCCTGACCGCCGACAGTGAGCTGCTGCGCAGCGTGGTCGGCTCGACCATGTCGGTGGCACTGCGCAGCAGCGTCACGGTGGTCGGCAGCCTGGCGATGCTGTTCGTCACCAGCCCACGGCTGGCGGCGTGGTCGCTGCTGGGCATTCCGCTTGCGGTACTGCCGATCATCATCGGTGCGCGCAAGCTGCGTACCGTCGCGCGCAGTAGCCAGGACCGCATCGCCGATGCCAACAGCCTGGCCAGCGAGACCCTCGGTGCGGTACGGACGGTGCAGGCGCACGCACGCGAACCCTACGAGCGCGGCCGCTTCGACCACGCACTGGGCGATGCCATCAAGGCCGCCCGCCGCCGCATCGGTGCGCAGTCGCTGGTCACCGCCAGCGCCATCCTGCTGGTGTTCGGCGCCATCGTCGGCGTGCTGTGGCTGGGTGCGCACGATGTCATCGACGGTCGCCTCAGCGCAGGCACCCTGGGCCAGTTCGTGCTGTACGCACTGATCGGCGGTGGCTCGGTCGGTGCGCTGGCCGAAGTCTGGAACGAACTGCAGCGCGCGGCCGGCGGCATGGGCCGCATCGGCGAACTGCTGCAGGAAGACATCGAGATCCGCGCGCCGGCGCAGCCGCACGTGCTGCCGCAGCCGCTGCGTGGCGAGATCCAGTTCGACGACGTGGTGTTCCACTACCCGCAGCGACCTGACCAGGCGGCGCTGGACCATTTCAACCTGCACGTGCGCCCGGGCGAGACCGTGGCCCTGGTCGGCCCGTCAGGCGCGGGCAAGAGCACGGTGCTGTCCATGCTGCTGCGCTTCCACGATCCGGCGGGTGGCCGCATCTGCGTGGATGGCATCGACGTTCGCCAGGTCGACCCGGCCGAGCTGCGTGGACAGCTGGCGCTGGTGCCGCAGCAGCCGACGCTGTTTGCCGCCAGTGCGCGTGACAACATCCGCTATGGCCGCCTGCAGGCCAGCGACAGCGAGGTCGAGGCTGCCGCACGCGCCGCCGAGGCAGACGGCTTCCTGCGCGCGTTGCCGCAAGGCTACGACAGTGAGCTGGGCGAGCGCGGAGCGCGCCTGTCCGGTGGCCAGCAGCAGCGTGTGGCGATTGCCCGCGCACTGCTGAAGGACGCACCGATCCTGTTGCTGGATGAAGCCACCAGCGCGCTGGACGCACAGAGCGAACATGGCGTGCAGCAGGCCCTGGAGCGCTTGATGGCTGGCCGCACCACGCTGGTGATTGCGCACCGCCTGGCCACCGTACTCAAGGCCGACCGCATCGTAGTGATGGACCAGGGCCGCATCGTGGCGGAAGGTACGCACGCACAGCTGCTTGCCGAAGGCGGCCTGTACGCTGAACTGGCACGACTGCAGTTCATCGATTGATGACGGCCGGCTAACATCGGCGGAGTGAAGCTGGCACCGCATCAACAGCATCCGCTGAAGGAGGTGCACGATGTCGTTCCGTCAGTTTCCCGCCGTCGACAGCCATGGTGAAAGCCACATCATTATCGAGTTCAAGCCCGAGGCGAACGGCAGCGGGCACCACTCCGAAGCCACGCCCCGCTACGAGCTCGACGATGGTCGCTTGCTGGTGCGAAATGGCCGCGAATTCACTACCAGCGGTGGTGAGCTGAGGCTGACGATCTGAGGTACGCCGGGCATGGCCCGGCACTCCCGGATCCGCTCTGGTGGGTGTCGACCTTGGTCGACACGCGCCGTGGCCGAAAGCAGCCGAGCGTGGCTCGGCTCTACGGTAATGGCATGGTCAATTTTTGATCAACCATCTTGACAGCCTTGGCTGCCAAGGGCTGCACGCGGTTATCCACATGTTTGCTCAGGAATCATCCACACCACCTGTGGATGAATGCGCTCAGCCGAGCACGCGTCCGATGCCGCTGGCGTCCACGTCGGCCGCCGCCAGGGTGATTGCAGCAGGATCACTGCCCGCAACGAAACCGATGCGGAAATGGACTTCGCCGCCGGGCGTACGCGAGGAGTGGATCGAGGCCAGGCTGATGCGGTGCTGCTCGAATACGTTCAGCAGTTCGCGCAGCGAACCCGGCCGGTCTTCGGGCAGGTGGACCGACAGCGCGTTGCGCTCGGTCAGGTCTGCCAGCAGATAGCCCACGCGTTCGAAGGTGTAGTTGCCCTCGGCCAGCGCCTGCTCACCGAACGCACTGCGATTGGCCGACAACAGCTGCTCGCGGAATGCACTGCGTGCAGTGTCGTCGCCCTGCCCGACCTGGCCCTGCAGGGCCTGCAGTTGGGCGACCAAGCGCTCCAGCATCGGCGCCACATACGGGTTGCCGAACTGGATGTCCTCGTAGATCGCCGGGTTCAACGACAGGATGCGCGAGATGATCGCCGTATCCAGTTCGAACGACGCCGAACGGTACGGCATCATCGCGGCCAGGTCGCCCAGCTGCGGCTGGTACTGGCGCAGCACGCCGGCCTGGGCCAGATGGGTGGCGTGCACCATCGCCTGCACCAGCGCCATCATCTGGTCGTGGTGCTGCGGCATGGCGCGCACGCATTCGGCCTGCAACGCCGCGCACAGCGTATCGACCCACGGCTGCCAGTGTTGCAGCCGCGCTTCGCAGACCACCATCACCCGGCCCTTCAGGGTGGGTGCCTTGGGCGGCGCGGTCATCGGATGCAGCCCGACCACCTCTGCCAGCGAGGCCAACATCGCCTGCACCGGCGCCTCCTTCACCGAGGTCACGTCCAGCCACAGTCGGTCGCGTTCACGGCCTGCGGACTGCCGCACGTACTCGGCGATCAACGCGGGCGTGTGCCGGATCGGCGCCGAGAACACCAGCACGTCGGCCTGCGCCAGCAACTGCTCCGGTGTATGCGATTGCGGATCAGCCGGATCATGGCCAATCACCTGCAACTGCATGTGCTGCTGGAAGAAGCGGGTCAACCAGCGCCCGTAGGCGCCAGCACTTCCGACGATGCCGACCGTGCGCGGCGTGCGTTCAAGCAGGCCGCTCATGCCACGCGTTCGGCGCGGAAGCGCGTGCCTTCGGCGAGGGCAGCGGGTGCTGCGACTATTACGTCGAACTCTTCGAAACCGTTGTCCAGGGTTGCTTCCAACGCCGCATGGGTACCGGCGATCGCACGCGAGATCGCCTGCTGCATCGATTCACCGCGCAGCAGGAACGACACCACCAGCGACATCAGCACATCGCCGGTGCCGGCCACGTCCACCGGCAGCAGCGGCGAGGTCCAGCGCCAGGTTTCCTCGCGGCCAACGGCCAGGGTCACCAGTTCCCCCGGGTTGCCGCCGACGCTATGCGCGATCACCCAATGGGGGCCACGGTCCAGCAGCGTGCGCGCGGCGGCGATGGCATCGGCTTCGGCCAACGCCGGCATGCCAGTAAGGCGATTGAGTTCGAAAGCATTCGGCGTGACCAGCCAGGCATGCGGCAGCAGGCGCTCGGCGAAGATCGCTTCCAGGCCTGGCTCCACATAGGGGCCGGTGTGGGTGTCGCCGATGACGGGGTCGAGGCAATAGCGCAGCTGCGGGCAGGCCGGCAGGATTTCGTCCAGCCAGTCGGCAAACGCGGCACCGTTGGCGGTGCTGCCGAAGTAACCGGAGACGAGCATCTTCGCCCGCTGCGGCAGGCCGCGCTCATGGGTACCGAGCAGCAGGTCGGCGAACCAGTCGGCCGGCAGCACGCGGCCACGGGTGGTGTCGTAGAACGGCGCATTGCTGAGCAGCACGGTCGGGATTTCCGCGACGCGCACGCCAAGTGCGCGCATGGGCGGCACGGCGGCGCTGTTGCCGGCGTGGCCGTAGACGAGTTGCGACTGGACCGAGATGACATCGATCGGCGACGGACCGTCGGGCCGCTGGCGGCGGCCGTGGACCAGGTGGTTATCAAGGGATTCGCTCATGCCCGCATTCTACGCCCGGTAAGGGGTTCGGCAGGGCTTGCAGCCCTGCACCTGCTCAATGCAACAGCAACGGCAACGGCAACGGCAAAAGCGAGCTATCCGTGGGGTGGCGGGGGGGGGGGGGGGGGGGGGGGGGGGGCGCCCCGGCGCGGGGGGGGGGGGGGGGGGGGGGGGGGGGGGGGGGGGGGGGGGGGGGGGGGGGGGGGGGCCCCCCAGAGGAGGCCGCGTTGATATCCCCCACTTTAGAGATAGTGTTTGTTTTAAATAGGAGTCTTTTGGCCGCCCGTGACTTCCTTTCAGAAGACCACAAAAACTAAACATTCCAGCCACACTTAATGAACAAAGTTGATCC
>NZ_JASJSI010000133.1:0-10676 GCF_030237085.1 Stenotrophomonas maltophilia group sp. Smal32 | reverse complement strand
GGGAAAGACCCCCAACAATTAAAAAACGCCCCCCGGGGGGTGGTTTTTGTTTTTGATTTTCCCTTTTATGCCCCCCTTCCCGGCCGCCCTCCCTGTAAAGTGGCCTGAGGCGTGCGCAGACGGCTCCAGGAGGGTTGGCGCCTTGGTGGGCGCCATCGCCCCCCCGGGTTGGGTTTTACGGCGTGTCCTGCAGCGGACTGCCCGCGCCTCCCCCACTTTGCAGGAAGGCGCTGCACGGAGCGCTTGATAAACCTTATTCCGCCAACATCGCCGTCAGCTTCTCCCGCGCCGGCCCTGCCAGCTTCGGGTTGTCCAGCGCGAAGCGGATCGTCGCCTCCACCAGCCCCAGGTGTGTACCGCAGTCGAAACGAGTGCCCTCGAAACGATAGGCATCGACCTCTTCGGTCTTCAGCAGCTGCGCGATCGCATCGGTCAGCTGGATCTCGCCGCCGGCACCGCTGCCGGTCTGCTCCAGAAGCTCGAAGATCTTCGGGCTCAGCACGTAGCGTCCGACCACCGCCAGGTCGCTTGGGGCGTCCTCCGGCTTCGGCTTCTCCACGATCTGCGAAATGCGCCCCTTGCGGCCATCAAAGGCCTCGGTGGCGACGATGCCATAGCTGGCGGTCTTGTCGTGCGGCACATCTTCAACCGCAATGACGCTGGCGCCACTGGCTTCGTTGAGATCGGCCATCTGCTTCAGCGCGCCATCACCACGGTTCCAGATCAGGTCGTCCGGCAGCAGCACCGCGAACGGTTCATCGCCGATCACGGCCTTGGCACACAGCACCGCATGGCCCAGGCCCAGCGCCTCGGCCTGGGTCACGAAGATCGCGCGCACGCCATTGGGCAGTACGTGACGGATCAGTTCCAGCTGCTCCTGCTTGCCAGCGCGCTCGAGCTTCTGCTCCAGCTCGTAGGCCTTGTCGAAATAGTCGGCGACTGCATGCTTGTAACGGTTGGTGATGAACACCAGCGTGTCACAGCCCGCCTCGATTGCTTCATCCACCGCGTACTGGATCAGCGGCCGATCAATGATCGGCAGCATCTCCTTCGGTACGGTCTTGGTTGCTGGCAAAAAACGCGTCCCCAGACCCGCCACGGGGAAAACTGCTTTGCGAATTCGCTTGCTCATTGGTGCCTGTTGGCCTCGCGTGCCGGAAAGGGCACGACTTTAGCGGATGAAATGTAAGCATCCTGTTCGATTGGCGAGAACTCGGGCATCGTCGCGAACAGGACTTCCTTGATGGTTCCGGTGTCGTAGCTGCCGACTGCTTCCCGCAGGCGCGGGACGTTGCCCAGCACCAGATCACGCGAGAACATGCGGACACCGGCCTCGAGGACCTTCGGATGCGCGGTGGCACGGTAGTCCTCGTCCGAATAGAACAGCGTCTCGTGCAGCTTCTCGCCCGGACGCAGGCCGGTATAGATGATCTGCACATCCTTGTACGGCTGCTTGCCCGCCAGACGGATCATCTGCTCGGCCAGCAGCCGGATCGGCACCGGTTCGCCCATGTCGAGCGTGTAGATCGCACCGTGCGAAGCCGAAGCCGCTGCCTGCAGAATCAACTGGCAGGCCTCGGGGATGGTCATGAAGTAACGGGTGACTTCCGGGTCGGTGACCGTGACCGGCCCACCACGCAGGATCTGCTCCCGGAACAGCGGCACCACGCTGCCGGCCGAGGCCAGCACATTGCCGAAACGCACCGTGACGAACCGGGTATGCGTGGACTTCTGGTCCAGGCTCTGACAGATCATCTCGGCATAGCGCTTGCTGGCACCCAGCGCATTGACCGGGTCCACCGCCTTGTCGGTGGAGATGAACACGAAATGCTCGACGCGGGCTTCCAGGCAGGCACGGGCCACGTTCTCGGTCGCCAGGATGTTGTTGCGCACGGCTTCGCGCAGCTGCCGTTCCAGCACCGGCACATGCTTGTAAGCGGCCGCATGGAACGCGGTGTCGACCGGATGCAGCGACAGCGCATGGCGGATCACCGCGGGATCACCACAATCGCCCAGCACCGCTTCGATCTCGATATCGGGGAAGCTGCGGCGCAGCTCACCTTCAATGGTCAGCAGCAGCAGTTCGCTGATCTCCAGCAGGATGATGCGACCGGCACCGTGGCGCGCGCACTGGCGGCACAGCTCCGAGCCGATCGAGCCACCGGCACCGGTAACCATCACGGTGCGCCCACCCAACCAACCCCGGATCAGGTTCCAGTCCGGGGTGATCGGCTTGCGGCCGAGCAGGTCCTCGATCGCCACTTCCTTCAGCTGGCCGGGCAGCGACTGGCCCTGCAGGATGTCGCTCAGCTTGGGCACCGTGCGGAACGGCACGCCGGTGCTTTCGCAGATGGCGACCACCCGCTGCATGCCAGCGGCATCCAACGACGGCATCGCGATCACCAGCAACTTGGCCGCGGTCTCGCGAACCACCGACGGTGCGTCATCCAGGCTGCCCAGGATGGGCAGGCCCTGCAGCTTGGCGCCGCGCAGGTGCGGTGCGTCGTCCAGCAGGCCAACCGGCTCGAAGTTGCCGGAACGGCGCAGATCGCGGACCAGGGTCTCGGCTGCCTGCCCGGCGCCCAGGATCAGCACGCGGCGTGCGCTCGAATCGGACTGCAGTGCCTGGTAATCCTTCCAGGCACGGTACAGCAGGCGCGGCGCGCCCAGCAGCGCCGACAGCGCGAACGGATAGATCACCAGCACCGACATCGGCACACCGTCGAAACGCTTCCACATCAGCACCAGCACGATGCCGACCAGGCCGATGAAGCTGGCCTTGAAGATGTTCAGCAGGTCGCTGACGCTGGCGAAACGCCACAGCCCGCGATACAGGCCCACGCGCCAGAACACCAGGCCCTGCAGCAGCAGCACCAGCGTGGTATCGACGTTCCAGAGGGGCAGCGCGGGCGCGTTGGGCAGGATCGAGTACCGCCCCGCATGGAGCAGCTGCCAGCATGCCCAGACCATGAACAGGTCGTGGCAGACGATGGCCGAACGCGGCATCAGGCCAAGAATTCTGTCCCGCCAAGGTGAAGCCATAAGTCAGGTCGTTCCTTATCGGTGACGCAATCCATTGCGCAGGAGGAGCCAGAGGACGCTCAGCGCGAGAAACCACGCGATCGCCAGGACAGCCTCCCACCTCGGCTGCAGATTGGAGCAGACATTAAGCACTGTAATACTGAACAGGCCCAAAGCAAAGTACATCCCTGTCACCTGGGCGTGGCTGGCTCCTGCCTGCACCGCCCGCTGGTAGACGTGCTGGGTATGGGGTTCCATCCAGCGTTGTCCGGAAATGATGCGCGCCGCCAGTGTGAAGCCCGCGTCCACAAGGAATGCCGAAGCCGGCACCAGCAGCAGGATCCAGTGGATATCGGTACGCACCGCGGCGATGGCCAGGACGACGGCGACTGCATAGCCAAGCGCGCCACTTCCGACATCACCCATGAATATCCGCGCCCGCGGGAAATTGAACGGCAGGAAACCCAGGCAGGCCAGGCCCAGCGCCACCGCCGCCAGCGAGTACGGCCAGGGCAGTATCGGCGCCAGGCCCAGTGCAACGACAATGGCCTGGCTGGCAGCAATACCGTTGATGCCATCCATGAAGTTCCAGATGTTGATCAACGAGGCTGTGAATACCAGCACCAGCCCGGCCAGCAACCAGCTTCCACCGTGCACCTTGACCAGGGCGGCCAGCAGCGCGGCAGCAATGAAGTGCACCAGCAGGCGGCGCATGGCCGGCAACGGCCGGTGGTCGTCCCACCAGCCGATGCCCGCCACCAGTACCAGGCCCAGGCTGGCCACCAGCAGGCTCGGTGTCGATTCCGGCCAGACCCACATCGCTGCACCGGCGGTGATCAGCAGGCTGACGACGATGGCGATACCACCACCGCGCGGCGTTGCCACGCTATGGCTGCGACGCTCGCCGGGCTGGTCCACCAGTTGCTGGCGCAGGGCATAACCCCGTGCCGCCCAGGTCAACCCCGCACTCAGCAGGGCCAGCCCCAGCAGCGCGCCCATCACGAGCCACGGCATGGATCAGAGCACCGCGTAGTTCAGCAGTGGCTTGACCGTGCCCCATTCCTTGCAGCTCGGGCACTGCCAATGGTGGGTGCGTGCACCGAATCCGCAACGGGTGCACCGGTAGGCGGGATTGCGCACCAGCAGCTGGTCGGTGATGTGCTTGAGGTCATGCAGGGTCGCAGTGGAATCGGCGCCCTCGGCCAGCGTCAGGTCGATCAGCGCGGATTCGCCGCGCACCGACGGACGATCCTTGAGCTGGCGGCCAAGGTAGGCACGGGCCGGAGCCACACCCTCCTGCTCTTCCATCAGCCGGGTCAGGGCCAGCACCGGGGCGATGCCACGGTAGTGTTCGGTCATTTCCGACAGGAACGCACGCGCGCCCCCCAGGTCGCCGACCTTGCGGTAGTTTTCCATCAACGCCGGCAGCAGCTCGGGCAGGTACTCCGGATCGTTGCGCGCGGCACGTTCGAATGCACGCACGGCGGCTTCAGCGTTGCCCGCATCCGTCTCAAGGCGACCTTCGATGATGCCGGCGCGCACCGACATGGCGTCGGCCTGGTAGGCGCGGGCGATCGCCGCCCTCGCCTCTTCCAGCTTGCCAGCACCGCGGAAGCGTTCGGCCAGTTCGCATTCGAACTGCCCGATCAGCTTGCCCATCGGCTCGCCGGTGACGTCTTCGAAGCGGGTGGCGTTGTCGATCGCCTTTTCCCAGTCACGCTCGGCCTGGTAGATGCCGATCAGGTGCTTGAGCGCCTGCGGGGCGCGCTGGTCCAGCTGCGCCAGCTCGGTGAACACAGTCTCTGCACGGTCCAGCAGGCCGGACTTCATGTAGTCCTCGCCCAGCGCCAGCAGGGCCTGCACGCGCTGCGCGTCGCTCAGGTCATGGCGGTTGACCAGCCCCTGGTGCAGGCGGATGGCGCGGTCGACTTCACCGCGGCGGCGGAACAGGTGGCCCAGCGCAACCTGGGTCTCGAAGGTTTCCTTGTCCAGCTCGGCGATGTGCAGGAACAGTTCGATGGCCTTGTCCGGCTGCTCGTTGAGCAGGTAGTTCAGGCCACGGAAGTAGGTGCTGGACAGGCGGCTGACCTGGTTGTCACCGTGGCGCTGGCCACCACGCCGGCCAATCACCCACCCGGCCAGTGCGGCCAGCGGAACGAACAGGAAAAACCACAGCCACTCGGTGACGAAATCCATCTTCGATCAGCGTCCATCAAAAGATTGGGGGGAAACACCCGCGGCCGGCATGGCGGCGGACTTGTTGGCGCGGCGCAGCTGGCTGTAGAGCGGAATGACCACGCTCACCAGCACCAGGCCGGCACCGACGATGACACCGATCAGCAGGGCCGCAATGAGCGCCACGCCCACGGAGGTATTCAATTGGGTAAACAGCAGGTTGATCGACATCGCGGTCATGTTGACCGCACCAATGATCAGCCCAAGGATCAGGACCGCCAGCAGGACCAGCAGACGAAAGACCTTCATGCGACAGCTCCAGTGGCAGGAGTCCGTAGCTTATCCGACCCGCGGCTGGATTCGCACGCGGTGGCGCGACGGAGGCTCAGGCCGGATCGGCGTCCAGCGGCAGCACACTGCTGACCCGCTCGCGCAGTTCCTTGCCCGGCTTGAAATGGGGGACGTGCTTGCCCGGCAGGGCAACCGATTCGCCGGTCTTCGGGTTGCGACCCAGGCGCGGCGGACGATAGTGCAGCGAGAAGCTGCCAAAACCACGGATTTCGATGCGATCCCCGGCGGACAGCGATCCGCCCATCATTTCCAGCAACGACTTCACCGCCAGATCGACATCATCGGCCTTCAGGTGCGCCTGGCGGCGCGCAAGGATTTCGATCAGTTCGGATTTGGTCATTACCGGCTCACATCAGGGGCATCTCAGCCTGAAACGGCCCGGGCAGAAGCCCGGGCCGTCCAGGAAACAACAAACAGCGTAAGGCCGATTACTCGGACTTGTTGCCGTTCAGCTGTGCACGCAGCAGCGCGCCCAGCTGGGTGGTGCCGCTGGAAGCCGAAGAGGACTGGTATTCCTCCAGCACTTCGCGCATTTCCGCGTCATCCTTGGCCTTGATCGACAGCTGCAGGGTACGGCCCTTGCGGTCCATGCCCACGAACTTGGCTTCGATCTTGTCGCCGACCTTCAGGTGCTGGGTGGCGTCGTCAACGCGCTCGTTGGCGATGTCGCGGGCCGAAACGTAACCCTCGATGCCGTCAGCCAGCTCGATGATCGCGCCCTTGGCGTCGACTTCCTTCACCACGCCTTCAACCTTGGAGCCCTTCGGATTGGCAGCCATGTACTGGCCGAACGGATCCTGCTCCAGCTGCTTCACGCCCAGGGAGATGCGCTCGCGCTCCGGATCGACAGCCAGGACAACTGCGTCCAGGGTATCGCCCTTCTTGAAGTTGCGAACGACGTCTTCGCCGGTGGTGTTCCAGCTGATGTCGGACAGGTGGACCAGGCCGTCGATGCCGCCGTCCAGGCCGATGAAGATGCCGAAGTCGGTGATCGACTTGATCTGGCCCGACACCTTGTCACCCTTCTTGTGGGTGGCAGCGAAGGTTTCCCACGGATTGGCGGCAACCTGCTTCATGCCCAGCGAGATACGGCGACGCTCTTCATCGACGTCCAGCACCATCACTTCGACTTCATCACCAACCTGGACAACCTTGGACGGGTTGACGTTCTTGTTGGTCCAATCCATCTCGGAGACGTGCACCAGGCCTTCGACGCCCGGCTCGATCTCAACGAATGCACCGTAATCGGTGACGTTGGAGACCTTGCCGAAGACGCGGCTGTTGGCCGGGTAACGACGGCCGATGTTGTCCCACGGATCCTCGCCCAGCTGCTTCAGGCCCAGCGAAACGCGGTTGCGCTCGCGGTCGAACTTCAGCACGCGGACGTCCAGCTCGTCGCCGACGTTCACGACTTCCGACGGGTGACGCACGCGCTTCCACGCCATGTCGGTGATGTGCAGCAGGCCGTCGATACCGCCCAGGTCCACGAACGCGCCGTAATCGGTCAGGTTCTTGACGACACCCTTCAGGATCGCGCCTTCCTGCAGCTTGTCCATCAGCTGCTCGCGCTCTTCCGAGTGCTCGCTTTCGACGACAGCGCGGCGCGAGACCACGACGTTGTTACGCTTGCGGTCCAGCTTGATGAGCTTGAACTCGAGTTCCTTGCCTTCCAGGTAGGCCGGATCGCGCACCGGGCGCACATCGACCAGGGAACCCGGCAGGAAGGCGCGGACATCCTTGATGTCCACGGTGAAACCACCCTTGACCTTGCCGCTGATGCGGCCGGTGATGGTTTCGTTCTTTTCCAACGCTTCTTCCAGCTCGTCCCACACCATCGCGCGCTTGGCCTTCTCGCGCGACAGGACGGTTTCGCCGAAGCCGTTCTCGATCGAGTCGAGGGCGACCTTGACGATGTCGCCTTCGGCGACGTCGATTTCGCCAGCGTCGTTACGGAACTGTTCGATCGGCACGATGCCTTCGGACTTCAGGCCAGCGTTGATCACCACGACGTCGCCGCGGACTTCAACAACGGTACCGCTGACGATGGCGCCCGGCTTCAGCTTGGCCAGGTTGGCCTGGCTGGCTTCAAACAGTTCGGCAAATGATTCGGTCATTAGATTTACTCTGTTGGACACATGGGTCGGTGGCGTCCCCTTCAGGGGAATGGCGACCGCCCGCCTGTTGGTCGACCCCGGAAACGCAGGTCGTGTGTAGTAGGAAAACCGCCACGCATCATTGCGCGACGGAGCTGGTACAGCACTGCTTTGCGCGACCACCACCGATGCTGCTGGCAGTGCTCCTGCGCGAACGGATCAGGCAGCCGGAACCGGAAGCAGATCCATCACTCGGGCAACGACATCATCGATGCCGATGCCTGTGGTGTCGATGAGGACAGCATCGTCTGCCGGCTTCAGGGGCGCCACGGTACGCTGAGCATCACGGGCGTCGCGGGCCATGATCTCGCGCAGGAGGTCATCAAAGTTAACAGAAACCCCCTTGTCTTTCAACTGCTTATGCCGGCGCTCGGCGCGCTCCTCGGCACTGGCGGTCAGGAAGACCTTGTAGGGGGCGTCCTTGAAGATCACCGTGCCCATGTCGCGGCCGTCGGCGACCAGGCCGGGCAGCTCCCTGAATGCGCGCTGGCGCTCCTTCAGGGCCGCTCGGACCTCCGGAATGGCGGCAATGGCCGAGGCCAGGGCGCCGGTGGTCTCCAGGCGCAGCTCGTCGGTGGCATCGGTGCCATTGACCATGACCCGCATCGACTCGCCCTGCTCAACAAACTGAACATGGGTATCGAAGGTGCAGCGCACCAGCGCCGAGGCGTCGGAGGTGTCGATGTCTGCCCAGCTCGCGGCCACGCCCACTGCGCGGTACAGCGCGCCCGAATCCAAGTAATGCCAGCCCATCCGGCGCGCGATGATGCGGCTGATGGTACCCTTGCCGGCCCCGGAAGGGCCGTCGATGGTCAGGACGGGGGCGAGTGGATTCATGGGGGTCCCAGAGCGTGTGAAGGGGTCATTCTAGCCCCTGCCAGACACCCCCAGCGGGATCTTTTGTGCAACCACTTGAAACCACGAGGAAAAGCCCGGTAGAATGGCGGGCTTGAACGAGCGTCAACTGCCGATTGTCTTTCGCATATCGCGGCCACGCTCCACCCGAACAACTACTGTTTACGCCGAGGTATGCCATGAAAGTCCTGTCCTCCCTGAAGTCGGCGAAGGCCCGTCACCGTGACTGCAAGGTCGTGCGTCGTCGTGGCAAGATCTTCGTCATCTGCAAGTCGAACCCGCGTTTCAAGGCGCGTCAGCGCTAAGCCCAACAGCCTTCGCGGCTGCGGCTGGCCCTACGCGGGGCCGACCCGATGCAAAAAGCCGCCTTCGGGCGGTTTTTTGTTTATGCGGCTTTTTCCTGCCGTTTTTGCTGTAATCGCCTTTCTTGACCACTGGGGAGTAGATCGAGATGAAGCGTTACCTGTCCGCCCTGGCCGTGATGGCCACCCTGGCCGCCGCCACACCGGCACTGGCCGATACCCTGCTTGTCGACCGCGCCCGCGAGAAGCCGGCCGGTGCCCTGCCCGTGCGCGGCCAGAGCATGCAGCAGGTGCAGGCGCAGTTCGGCGCGCCGAGCGAGCAGCTGCAGCCGCGTGGCGGGCAGAAGCGGCAATGGCCGACCATCAACCGCTGGGTGTACCCGCAGTTCACCGTCTACTTCGAGAAGCAGAAGGTGATCGACGTGGTGGCCAACCAGGCGGACCCGAACGAAATCGGCCCGAAACCGCCGATCCGTTGATCCCATTACCCGCCGTGGGCGGGCCTGTGTAGCGAGACCATGAACCAGACCCTTCGTTTTCCTGCCGAGTGGGAAGCCCAGAGCGGCGTCCTGATTGCCTGGCCCACCGCCGACACCGACTGGGCCGACCGCCTGGGCCAGGTGGAAGAGACCTACATCGCTCTGGTCGCGGCCATCACCCGCTTCCAGCCGGTGCTGATCTGCGTGGCCGACGATGATGTGGAGACCTACGCCGAGATGCGGCTGCGCTCCAACCGCATCGACATGGACAAGGTCCACTTCACCACGGCCGCCTACGACGATACCTGGCTACGCGACTCCGGCCCAATCACCCTGCGCCGTGCCGACGGCGGCTTCCAGCTGCTGGATTTCCGCTTCACCGGCTGGGGCGGCAAGTTCGACGCCACCCTGGATGACCAGCTGGTGGGCGTGCTGGACCAGGCCGGCGTGTTCAACGACGCGCCGGTGCGCAGCATCCCGTTCGCGCTGGAAGGCGGCGGCATCGAGACCGACGGTGAAGGCACCCTGCTGACCACCTGGAAGTGCCTGCACGAGCGCCACCCGGACCGCGACCGCGCCAGCCTGAGCGCCGACCTGGCCGACTGGCTGCAGCAGGACCGCGTGCTGTGGCTGGACCACGGCTACCTGGAAGGCGACGACACCGACGCGCACATCGACACCCTCGCCCGCTTCGCCTCGCCGGACAGCATCGTCTACCAGGCCTGCGACGACGAGAGCGACTCGCACTACGCCGAACTGCAGGCGATGGGCAATGAGCTGGCCGCGCTGCGCACCAAGGATGGCAAGCCGTACCGCCTGTTCCCGCTGCCGTGGGCACAGCCGGTGATCGACGAAGGCCGCCGCCTGGCCGCTTCGTACGCCAACTACCTGATCATCAATGGCGCGGTGCTGATGCCGGCCTATGGCGACCCGGCCGATGACCTGGCCCGCGACGTGCTGGCGCAGGCGCACCCGGGCCGCGAGATCGTGCAGGTGCCCTGCCGCTCGCTGATCTGGCAGAACGGCAGCCTGCACTGCATCACCATGCAGCTGCCGACAGGGCTGTTGAAGGCGTAACGGTAGTGCCGGGCCGCGCCCCGCCCCCCGTTTGTTTAGTCGAGCCAAGCTCGCCACGCTTCTTTTATAGGCCCCCCCACCCCCGCCGGGCCGCGCCCCCCCACCCAACCGCAACCACCCCCCCAACGGCGCGGCGCTACAAAAACCCCCCATAAACCCCGCGCCACCCCCGGGCCCCCCCACCCCGCGAAAAATTACAGTTTATCCCCCCCGAAACCCCCCCCCCTAAACACCCCGCCCCCCTTACGTAGCCCCGTTTAACG
>NZ_JASJSI010000132.1:2747-11139 GCF_030237085.1 Stenotrophomonas maltophilia group sp. Smal32 | reverse complement strand
CCGACGCGGGTTTTTTTCATGTTACCCTTCGGGCCATCAGCGGCCCGATTCCATTGGAGACATCCCATGGCGCTGGAGCGCACCCTTTCGATCATCAAGCCGGACGCCGTTGCCAAGAACGTCATCGGCGAAATCTACGCCCGCTTCGAGAAGGCCGGCCTGAAGGTCGTGGCCGCCAAGTACAAGCAGCTGTCGCGCCGTGAAGCCGAAGGCTTCTACGCCGTGCACCGCGAGCGTCCGTTCTTCAACGCGCTGGTCGAGTTCATGATCTCCGGCCCGGTGATGATCCAGGCCCTGGAAGGCGAGAACGCCGTCCTGGCCCACCGCGACCTGCTGGGCGCCACCAACCCGAAGGAAGCCGCCGCCGGTACCATCCGCGCCGACTTCGCCGAATCCATCGATGCCAACGCCGCCCACGGCTCGGACTCGGTCGAGAATGCCGCGATTGAAATCGCCTACTTCTTCGCCGCCACCGAAGTCGTTTCGCGCTGAGAGTAATGCCGTGAACGAGGTCGTACAGTCCCCCGCCATCCAGCCGCTGCCGAAGTCGGCACCCGCGGCTGGCAAGCAGAACCTGCTCGACCTCGATCGCGCGGGCCTGGAGAAGTTTTTCGTTGAGGTTCTTGGCGAAAAGAAGTTCCGTGCCCATCAGGTGATGAAGTGGATCCACCATCGCTACGTCACCGACTTCGATGAAATGACCGACCTCGGCAAGGTCCTGCGCGCCAAGCTGCAGGCCCATGCCGAGGTGCTGGTTCCGAACATCGTGTTCGACAAGCCCTCCGCCGACGGCACCCACAAGTGGTTGCTGGCGATGGGCGTTGATGGCAAGAACGCCATCGAGACCGTGTACATTCCGGACAAGACCCGCGGCACGCTGTGCGTGTCCTCGCAGGTCGGTTGCGGCCTGAACTGCACGTTCTGCTCCACCGCCACCCAGGGCTTCAACCGCAACCTGACCACCGCCGAGATCATCGGCCAGGTGTGGGTTGCCGCACGCCACCTGGGCAACGTGCCGCACCAGATGCGCCGCCTCACCAACGTGGTGATGATGGGCATGGGCGAGCCGCTGATGAATTTCGACAACGTCGTGCGCGCCATGAGCGTGATGCGCGACGACCTGGGCTACGGCCTGGCCAACAAGCGCGTGACCCTGTCGACCTCCGGCCTGGTGCCGCAGATCGATCGCCTGTCTGCCGAAAGCGACGTGTCGCTGGCGGTGTCGCTGCATGCGCCGAACGACGCGCTGCGCGAGACCCTGGTGCCGCTCAACAAGAAGTACCCGATCGCCGAGCTGATGGCCTCGTGCGCACGCTACCTGCGCGCCAACAAGCGCCGCGAATCGGTCACCTTCGAATACACCCTGATGAAGGGCATCAACGACAAGCCCGAGCATGCCCGTGAGCTGGCCCGCCTGATGCGCCAGTTCGACAACGCGGTGCAGGCCAAGGATTCGGGCAAGGTCAACCTGATCCCGTTCAACCCGTTCCCGGGCACCCGCTACGAGCGTTCGGAAGAGGCGCACATCCGTGCCTTCCAGAAGATCCTGCTCGACAGCAACGTGCTGACCATGGTCCGCCGCACCCGTGGCGACGACATCGACGCCGCCTGTGGCCAGCTCAAGGGGCAAGTCATGGACCGTACCCGCCGCCAGGCGGAGTTCAACAAGACGCTGCAGGCGGGGAAGGGGAGCGATGCCGCGGCCTGACCGCCTCTGGCTGGTTCTGCTCGCAGGCACGCTGGCCCTCGCGGTCGGCGGCTGCAAATCCCATCCCAAGGCCAAGCTCGGCCCGAGCGAGGCGCCGGTCTACTCCGTCCGTGATCCGGATGGGGTGCGGCAGCAGGTGCGCTGGCAGGAATTGCTGACCCTGGCTGGTCGCGACATCCAGGGCGGTAATCTCGATGCCGCCGAGCGCAAGGCGCGCGAAGCCCAGAAGCTGGTGCCCACGGCCCCCGATGGCCTGGTCCTGCTGGCGGGCATCGACGAGCGCCGTGGTCGCAGCCAGCAGGCCGGCGAGAACTTCCGCAAGGCCGCCGAGCTGGCGCCGCAACGCGGCGACGTGCTCAACAACTATGGTGCCTGGCTCTGCCAGCAGGGCCAGGCGGCTGAATCGCTGATCTGGTTCGATCGTGCCCAGCGGGCGCCGGGCAACCCCGCCGTAGCCGAAGCACAGGCCAATGCCGGCAGCTGTGCGCTGGATGCAGGCCAGTTCGAGCGTGCCGAGCGCGACCTGCGCGCGGCGCTGGCGACGCTGCCCGGCAACCCGGTCGCATTGGAGGCCATGGCCCAGCTCAGCTTCCGCCAGGGCCGCTACATGGAGGCCCGGGCCTTCGCCGAACGTAGGATTGCGGCTGCACCCGCAACGCGTTCCGTGTTACAACTTGCGTCTCAAATCGAAGCGCGGCTGGGGGATAGGGCGGCATCTGACCGCTATCTCCAGCGGATTCGACAGGAATTTCCGCAGGAAGCGGGCTCCTAACTCCAGGGTTGATGCATTGTGATTGATGACCAGACTGTGAGCGCTCTCGAGACTGTGGCCGGCTGCGGCACCCGCCTGCGCCAGGCCCGTGAAGCGGCCGGACTGACCCTTGAGGATGTCGGCTCGCGCCTGCGCATGCCGGTCCAGGTGGTCAAGTCGCTGGAAGAAGAGCAGTGGCAGAAGCTGGGCGCACCCGTCTTCGTGCGCGGCCAGCTGCGCAGCTACGCGCGCCTGCTTGATGTCGATGTGGGCCAGCTGCTCGAGCAGGCCCAGGTGGGTCCGGTGGTGCCGCCCACCCTGGTCAGCCACACCCATACCCCGCGTGCGCGCCGCATTGCCGAGAACCTCGGCCGGCGCGTGCTGTACGTCGGCATCACCGCCGTGCTGGCCGTGCCGGTGTGGTTCGCCACCCGCGGCCATTTCGATGGCAGCGCCACGCCGTCGCCGAACACCGCCTCGCTGGACGCGATCCCGGCCGCTGTGCCGGTGGCCCCGTCCGCTGCGGGTGTCGAGCCCTCGGCCCCGGTTGAAGTCGCAAGCGGCCCGGCCAGCAAGCCGGCCGCAACGCCGTATGTCGCTTCGCTGTCCCCGGTGCCGCGTCCGGCACCCACTGCGCCCGCGGCCGCCAATACGCTGGAGATGCAGTTCAGCGGCGACAGCTGGGTCGATATCGGTGGTCCGGACGGCGGCACCGTCGAGAAGGCACTGATCAAGTCCGGCGAGAGCCGCAGCTTCACGCCCGGCCAGGTGGCCCGGGTGACCCTGGGCAACGCTTCGGCGGTCCAGGTTCAGCAGAACGGCGCTATCGTCGATCTGACCCCCTACCAGCGAGCCAACGTGGCACGCTTTCAGGTATCCTCTGAAGGCTCCGTAGTCCCGGTTTCGCACTGAGGCGCGGTTTCACCACCTTCGATTAAACCCAATGGTCCCTCCCGATGGGCGGGGCGAGAGTACGCATGGCGATCGACGATCTGCTCGACGAGCACGAACAAAGTGAACGCGTCCGCAGCTGGCTGCGGAAGAATGGCGCCAGCATCCTCGGTGGCGTGGTCATCGCCATCGGTGCCATTGCCGGCTGGCAGTGGTACCAGAAGGATCAGGGCGGCAAGCTGGCCTCGGCCAATGTCGAGTACCAGAAGGCGCTCGTCGGCCTGCAGCAGAACAAGCTCGACGACGCCGCCAAGGCGGTCAAGGCGCTCGAAGCCGGCCCGTCCAGCATCTACGGCGACCTCGCGGCGCTGCAGCTGGCCAAGGCCCAGGTCGACGCCGGCAAGAACGAAGATGCGCTGGCCACCCTGCGCGCCGTGAAGGTCGAAAGCGACCTGCAGCGCGTGGTCGACCAGCGTGTGGCCCGCCTGCTGGTGGCCACCGGCAAGAGCGACGAGGCAATCAAGCTGCTGGGCAGCGCCACCGACAGCAGCAGCCTGGAAATCCATGGCGATGCGCTGATGGCGCAGGGCAAGCGCGATGATGCCCGCGCACAGTACGAGAAGGCGCTGAAGTCGCTGGACGTGGCAGCGCCGCAGCGGCGCCTGCTGGAAACCAAGGTTATGGATGCCGGCGGCATGGTCGCCGCCCCTGCGGAGTCGGTTTGATGAGTCAGAAGGTCATGATCACCCGCGTCGCCACCGTGCTCCTGATGGGCATGGCCCTGACCGGCTGCAGCACCATGAAGGGCTGGTTCGCCGGCAAGGACGCGGCAGCGAAGAAGGCCCAGGAGCCGGCTGAGCTGGTCAAGTTCGAGCCGAGCGTGAAGGTCAACAAGGCCTGGTCGGTCAACCTCGGCAAGGGCGAGCGCCGCATCGGCGTGCGCCAGGGCCCGGCCGTGGCCAATGGCCATGTGTTCGCCGCGGCGATCACCGGTGGCGTGCACGCCATCGACCTGCAGACCGGCAAGAAGGTCTGGACCTGGGAGCCGCAGAAGGAAAAGAAGAAGCCGAAGCTGCGCCTGTCCGGCGGTCCGGGTGTTGGTGAGAACCTGGTCGTGATCGGCACGCTCGATGGCCAGGTCATCGCGCTGGACATCAATGACGGCAGCGAGAAGTGGCGCGCCCGTGTTCCGGGTGAGGTCATTGCCGCGCCGGCCGTGGCCCAGGGCCTGGTGTTCGTGCGCAGCAACGACGGCCGCGTCACCGCCTTCGATGCCGGCAACGGCACCCAGAAGTGGTTCAACCCGAGCGAGCTGCCGGCGCTGACCGTGCGCGGCAACGCCCCGGTGGTCACCGGTCCGGGCGTGCTGTTCATCGGCAAGGACGAAGGCGCGGTTGCCGCGCTGGCCATGCAGGATGGGCGTACCCTGTGGGAACAGAACCTTGGCAACGGCGAAGGCCGTACCGAGCTGGACCGCATGGCCGACGTCGACGGTGCTCCGGTGCTGGAGGGCAACACCCTCTTCGTGAGCAGCTTCAAGAACCAGACCATGGCCATCGAAGGCCCGACCGGTCGCCCGCTGTGGGCGCGTGACCATGGTGGTGCAGGTGGCGTGGCGGTGTCGTCGGGCAATGTGTTCGTCACCGACAACAAGGGTGGCGTGTTCGGCCTGGACAAGGCGACCGGCGCTGCCATGTGGTCGCAGACCGAGCTGGCGCGTCGTTCGCTGACCGGCCCGGCGCTGCACGGTGATTACGTGGTCGTTGGCGACTACAAGGGATACGTGCACTGGTTGAAGACCTCCGATGGTGCGATGGCGGCACGGGCGAAGAGCGGCGGTGACGCCCTGCTGGCCCAGCCGGTCGTCGTCGACGGGGTGCTGCTGGTGCAGAACGTGGATGGCAAGCTGACCGCCTTCCGGTTGGCAAATTAAAAATTGGAGTAATCGCGATGCTGCCTTTGGTCGCCCTGGTTGGACGGCCGAATGTCGGCAAGTCGACTATTTTCAATGCGCTTACGCGCACCCGTGACGCGCTGGTCCATGACCAGCCCGGCGTTACCCGTGACCGCAACTACGGCGTCTGCCGCCTCGACGAGGACAACCATTTCCTCGTCGTGGATACCGGCGGTATCGCCGGCGAAGACGAAGGCCTGGCCGGCGCCACCACGCGGCAGGCGCGGGCTGCCGCGGCCGAAGCCGATCTGATCCTGTTCGTCGTCGATGCCCGCGAGGGCACCTCGGCGCTGGACGACGAGATCCTGACCTGGCTGCGCAAGCTGTCGCGCCCGACGCTGCTGCTGATCAACAAGATCGACGGCACCGACGAGGACAGCGTGCGTTCGGAGTTCGCCCGTTACGGCTTCGGCGAAATGCTGACCGTCTCGGCCGCGCATCGCCAAGGCCTGGACGACCTGCTGGACGAAGTGATCCAGCGCCTGCCGGAAGAAGGCAGCGGCGAAGAGCTGGACAACGATCCGAACCGCATCCGCATCGCCTTCGTCGGCCGCCCGAACGTGGGCAAGTCGACGCTGGTCAACCGCATCCTCGGCGAGGAGCGCATGATCGCCTCCGACGTGCCGGGTACCACCCGTGACTCGATCGCAGTGGACCTGGAGCGCGATGGCCGCGAGTACCGCCTGATCGATACCGCCGGCCTGCGCCGCCGTTCGCGCGTGGACGAGGTCGTCGAGAAGTTCTCGGTGGTCAAGACCATGCAGTCGATCGAGCAGTGCCAGGTGGCCGTGCTGATGCTCGACGCCACTGAAGGCGTCACCGACCAGGACGCCACCGTGCTCGGTGCCGTGCTCGACGCCGGCCGTGCGCTGGTGATCGCCATCAACAAGTGGGACGGCCTGACCGAATACCAGCGCGAGCAGGCCGAAACCATGCTGTCGCTGAAGCTGGGCTTCGTGCCGTGGGCCGAATCGGTGCGCATCTCGGCCAAGCACGGCTCGGGCCTGCGCGAGCTGTTCCGCGCCGTGCACCGCGCGCACGAATCGGCGAACAAGACCTTCACCACCAGCGAAGTGAACAAGGCGCTGGAAGTGGCCTACGAGACCAATCCGCCGCCAACCATCCGCGGCCACGTCTCCAAGTTGCGCTACGTGCACCCGGCCGGTGCGAATCCGCCGACCTTCATCGTGCACGGCACGCGCCTGAAGGAGCTGCAGGAATCCTACAAGCGCTACCTGGAGAACTTCTTCCGCAAGCGCTTCAAGCTGATCGGCACGCCGGTGAGCTTCATCTTCCGCGAGGGTACCAACCCGTACGAGGGCAAGAAGAACGTCCTCACCGAGCGGCAGGTCAAGGCCAAGCGGCGCTTGATGAAGCACGTCAAGGGCAAGTGATTCACGAGAAGGCGGCCGCAGGGCCGCCTTTTTCGTTGCCGGGGGTAACCCTGTAGAGCCGAGCCCATGCTCGGCTGCTGTTCGCGTAGTGCCACCGCCGCGCTGCTCGCGTCAGCCGAGCGCGGGCTCGGCTCTACAGGCGCTGGCCGAGGCGGGCTGGCATGACGTGGGCGATAATGCGGCCATGAGCATCCAAGAGCTTTCCCCCACGCAGGCGCGTGAACGCCTGGCCCATGGCGCCGTGCTGATCGATGTGCGCGAGGCGCACGAGCGTGCCGGTGGCATGGCCGAAGGCGCACGCGGCGTGGCCAAGGGCGAGCTGCAGGCCGATCCGGCCGCGCATCTGCCGCGTCACGACCAGGAAATCCTGCTGATCTGCCAGAGCGGCAAGCGCTCGGCCGATGCCGCGCAGTTCCTGCTGGAGGCGGGCTACACCAACGTCGCTTCCGTGACGGGCGGCACCGTGGCCTGGCGCGAGCAGTCGCTGCCGCTGGTGCAGCCGCTGGCCAGCGCCGCCGACCGCGATTTCTTTGACCGCTATTCGCGCCATTTGCTGTTGCCGCAGGTGGGTGAAGCCGGGCAACGCAGGCTGCAGCAGTCGCGCGTGCTGGTGCTGGGTGCGGGCGGACTGGGCGCACCGGCCGGCTTCTATCTGGCCGCGGCCGGGGTGGGGCACCTGCGTTTCGCCGACCACGACCGCGTCGAGCGCAGCAACCTGCACCGGCAGATCGTGCATACCGAAGCCAGTGTCGGCCAGCTCAAGGTCGATTCCGCGCGCGAGCGGTTGCTGGCGCTGAACCCGTCCATCGACGTCGAAGCGGTGCCCGAGCGGGTCACCTCCGACAACGTGGATGCGCTGCTGGAGGGCGTGGACGTGGTGCTGGACGGCTCGGACAACTTCCCGCTGCGCTACCTGCTCAACGACGCCTGCATCAAGCACGCAAAACCGCTGGTGTATGCCGCCATCGAGCGCTTCGACGGCCAGGTCAGCGTGTTTGATGCAGGCCGCCAGCGTGGCGTGGCGCCGTGCTACCGCTGCCTGTTCCCCGAGCCGCCGCCGCCGGAGTTCGCGCCGAACTGTTCCGAGGCCGGGGTGCTGGGGGTGCTGCCTGGGTTGGCCGGCGTGCTGCAGGCCACCGAGGTGCTGAAGCTGTTGCTGGGCATCGGCGAGCCGCTGGTGGGGCGGCTGTTGCGTTTCGATGCGCTGGGCATGCGCTTCCGCGAGACCGGCATCCGGCCGGACCCGCACTGCCCGGTGTGCGCGCCGGGCGTGCCGTTCCCGGGGTATATCGATTACGCCGCGTTCTGCCGGGGCGGGTGAGGCTGGCCGGGGAGTCATCCACGCATGGCGTGGATCTACCGGGGTGCGGCGGCTGTGCGTCATCCACGCATGGCGTGAATCTACCGGGGCGCGGCGGCTGTGCGTCATCCACGCATGGCGTGGATCTACTGTAGAGCCGAGCCCACGCTCGGCTGCTTTTGGCCGGAGCCGAGCCCTCACCCGCCCCCGGGGGGGGGGCGACCTCGCCCTGGCCACCAATTTCGTGTTTGTGGGGGGGGGCTGTTTGGAACGTTGTAGTTACAAAAAAAAAACCTGGCACATCAGGGGGTTTTTGGACATATCGCGTTGTTTTTTTTTGTAAACCCCTATTTTTATTTGGGGCAAAAAAACAGACCGCGTGTAGAAATCACCA
>NZ_JASJSI010000132.1:0-2737 GCF_030237085.1 Stenotrophomonas maltophilia group sp. Smal32 | reverse complement strand
ATGAGAACCCGCCGCGCTGGGCGGGGCGGGCTGCGGGGGCCGGGGAATATTCTAACCACGTGCGTGCAATTGCGGGGGGCGGGGGGGGGGGGGGCGGCTCGGAGGCGGTGACGGGGGGGGGGGCGGGGGGGGGGGGGGGGGGCCGGGGTGGCCGGGGGGGGGGGGGGGGGGGGGGGGGGGGGGGGGGGGGGGGGGCGCGCCGGGGGGGGGGGGGGCGCGGGGGGGCTCGGCTCTACAGCGACTTGCAACGATTTCGGGATGATGTCGGGGGTCGCTGTCGGCATCGTTCCAGCTCCAAGACAATCCGGCGCAACATGCGTGCTATTGCCGTCATCGGCATTGCTCTATTGTTGAACCCGATTCTGGATCTTGGGGAAAACACCGCATGGCGGTAGAAGCAGCGACCAGCGAGCTGGTCAAGGTCGTGGCCCTGTTGGGCGCGGCGGTGGTGATGGTGCCCCTGTTCCGCCGGGCCGGCCTGGGCTCGGTACTGGGCTACTTTGCTGCTGGCCTGGCGATCGGACCGTTCGGGCTGGGCTGGTTCTCCGACCCGCAGGCGATCCTGCATACCGCCGAACTCGGCGTGGTGATGTTCCTGTTCGTGATCGGCCTGGAAATGCGGCCCTCGCACCTGTGGAGCCTGCGCAAGGAAATCTTCGGGCTGGGTACGCTGCAGATCGTCACCTGTGCGCTGATACTGACCAGCATCGCCAAGCTGTTCGGGCTGCCGTGGCAGGTGGCCTTCATCGGCGCCACCGGTTTCGTGCTCACCTCCACCGCAGTGGTGATGCAGTTGCTGGCCGAGCGCGGTGACATCGCGCTGCCGTCGGGGCAGAAGATCGTTTCGATCCTGCTGTTCGAAGACCTGCTGATCGTGCCGTTGCTGGCGCTGGTGGCCTGGATGGGCCCGAGCGCGGGCAGTGCCGATGGCGAAGGCTCACGCTGGCTGTCGGTGGCGATCGGCGTGGGCGCCATTGTTGGCCTGGTGCTGGTCGGCCGCTTCCTGCTCAACCCGCTGTTCCGCGTGCTGGCCGAATCGAAGGCGCGCGAGGTGATGACCGCCGCCGCGCTGCTGGTGGTGCTGGGTGCGGCGCTGCTGATGCAGCTGTCCGGCCTGTCGATGGCGATGGGTGCGTTCCTGGCCGGCGTGCTGCTCAGCGAATCGACCTTCCGCCACCAGATCGAGGCGGACATCGAGCCGTTCCGCGGCATCCTGCTGGGCCTGTTCTTCCTCAGCGTGGGCATGGCGCTGGACCTGGGCGTGGTGGCGGGCAACTGGCAGCTGATCCTCGGCCTGGTGCTGGCGTTGATGGCGGCCAAGGCGCTGTGCATCTACGTGGTCGCGCGCATCATGGGCAGCGACCACGCACAGGCGCTGGACCGTGGCGTGCTGATGGCACAGGGCGGCGAGTTCGCCTTCGTGCTGTTCTCCGCCGCGGCATCGGCCGGCGTGATCAACATGGAGATCAATGCCAACTTCACCGCCGTGGTGGTGCTGTCGATGGCGCTGACCCCGCTGGTGGTGCTGCTCTACAAGCGCATCGCACCGAAGCCGACGGTGAACATGGACGGCGTGGACGAAGCCGATGGCCTGTCCGGCAGCGTGCTGCTGATCGGCTTTGGCCGCTTCGGCCAGGTCGCCAGCCAGTCGCTGCTGGCGCGCGACGTGGACGTGACCATCATCGACAACGATGTGGAGATGATCCAGAGCGCGGCGCGCTTCGGTTTCAAGATCTATTACGGCGACGGCACGCGGTTGGATGTGCTGCACGCGTCCGGCGCCGCCACTGCGCGCGCGATTGCAGTGTGCGTGGACAAGGCCGAGGCGGCTGATCGCATTGTTGAGCTGGTGTCGCACGAGTTCCCGCAGGCCAAGCTGATGGTGCGCTCGTTCGACCGCGAGCATTCGCTGCGGCTGATCCATGCCGGTGTCGATTTCCAGATCCGCGAGACGTTTGAATCGGCGGTGCTGTTCGGCCAGGCCGCGCTGGTGGAACTGGGTGCGGATGAAGACGATGCGGTGGAGATTGCCGAGCAGATCCGTCGCCGCGATGCCGAGCGTTTTGAGCTGGAGATTGCCGGTGGTGGTTTGAATGCAGGTGCGCGGATGATCTACGGCAACAGTCCGCAGGGCGTACCGACGCCGACGCCGTTCACCGCGCCGAAGCGCGAGAGCAAGACGCTGAACCCGCAGGATGTGCCGGAAGAGGAAGAGTAGAGCCGAGCCCGTGCTCGGCTTGCTCTTCGGTCAGGTCGCGATAGATCCGCGCTGCGCGCGTGAGCCGAGCGTAGGCTCGGCTCTACAAGGGCGGGCCGGTCGGCTGTAGAGCCGAGCCCATGCTCGGCTGCTCTTCGGTCAGGTTGCGAAAAAGCCGCGCTGCGCGCGTGAGCCGAGCGTAGGCTCGGCTCTACAAGGGCGGGGCGGACGGTTGTAGAGCCGAGCCCATGCTCGGCTTGCTCTTCGGTCAGGTTGCGATAAAGCCGCGCTGCGCGCTTGAGCCGAGCGTAGGCTCGGCTCTACAAGGGCGGGGCGGGCGGCTGCAGAGCCGAGCCCGTGCTCGGCTGCTCTTCGGTCAGGTTGCGATAAAGCCGCGCTGCGCGCTTGAGCCGAGCGTAGGCTCGGCTCTACAAGAGTGGGGCGGACGGTTGTAGAGCCGAGCCCATGCTCGGCTGCTCTTCGGTCAGGTTGCGAAAAAGCCGCGCTGCGCGCGTGAGCCGAGCGTAGGCTCGGCTCTAC
>NZ_JASJSI010000131.1:0-11396 GCF_030237085.1 Stenotrophomonas maltophilia group sp. Smal32 | reverse complement strand
GCCTTGACCATGCCGCCCTCGGTGAACAGGCGCTTGGCGACGATGCCGTTCACCTGCGGGCGCACTTCGGCGACCAGGAAGGCATTGGTACGGCCCGGCAGTTCGCGGGTCAGGCCCACGGTCTCGGACTTCAGCGTGACCACAGTGACGTCACCCGGTCCCTGCTCGGGGGCCTGGGGTTGGCCGCCGCAGGCAGCCACGGTCGCGGCGATCGCCAGCGACAGTGCAAAGGGTCGGATTCGGCTCAGCAACATGACGGAAAGGCTCTTGGAGGAAGGAATCTCAGAAGACGCTGATACAACGGCTTTCCCCTGTTCCGGTGAAACCCCGCAGATCGCGCCCACCCGGGTGGCGCGGGAGCCGGACAGGCCTGCCACGCACACGACGGGAATGATGGGAACGAAATATACATACATGCTTGTTTGTTTGTAAACCGGTACAATTCAGCCACGTTTCACCCGCACTCGTACCCATCCATGGCCCGCAAGACCAAAGAGGACACCCAGGCAACCCGGGAAGGCATCCTTGACGCCGCCGAAGCCTGCTTCCATGAACACGGCGTGGCCCGTACCACGCTGGAGATGATCGGTGCCCGCGCCGGCTACACCCGCGGCGCGGTCTACTGGCACTTCAAGAACAAGAGCGAGGTGCTGGCCGCGATCGTCGAGCGCGTGCACCTGCCCTTCATGCAGGAACTGGAGCGCACCTCGACCGACCAGCGCGACACCCCGGTGCACGACCTGCGCGCGGTGATGATCCACTCGTTCATCGAACTGTCCGAGGACGAGCGCCTGCGCAAGACCATGGAGATCATGCTGCGCAGCGATGCCTCGGCCGACACCAAGGTGCTGACCGAGCTGCAGCAGGCCGGCTTCCGCGACGGACTGGAACGGATGGAGCGCGCCCTGCGCCGCGCCCGCGATCTGGGCCAGCTGCGCGAAGGCGCCGATCCGAAGATCGCCGCACGCATGCTGCACGCCACCGTGCTGGGCGTGCTGCACGGCGCGATGGTCGAACCGGAACTGATGGACCTCAAGCGCGATGGCATGCTCGCACTGGACATGACCCTGGCCGCCTACGTGAAGGACGGCGTGTTCGTGCCCGGCACCGTGCCCGAGCCGCTGCCCGAAGCGTGAGCAGCGCTGCTGCCGCCACCGCCGCGCCCATCTGAGGACAGCCCCATGATCCTGGACAACGTGGTGTGGGGCTTCGTCGGGTGCGGCAGCGTCACCGAGAAAAAGAGTGGCCCGGCCCTGGCCAGCACGCCGGGCTCACGGGTAGCGGCAGTGATGCGCCGCAATGCGGCACTGGCTGAAGACTACGCGCGACGCCACGGGGTTCCCCGCTGGTACGCGGATGCCGATGCGCTCATCGCCGATCCGGAAGTGAACGCGATCTACGTTGCAACGCCCCCCTCCACGCACATGCACTATGCGCTTCAGG
The DNA here is from genome assembly GCF_030237085.1 of Stenotrophomonas maltophilia group sp. Smal32. Classification (NCBI taxonomy): domain Bacteria; kingdom Pseudomonadati; phylum Pseudomonadota; class Gammaproteobacteria; order Lysobacterales; family Lysobacteraceae; genus Stenotrophomonas; species Stenotrophomonas maltophilia group sp. Smal32. Next base: position 9,953 of record NZ_JASJSI010000131.1, on the reverse strand, counting down.
CGATTGCAGTGAGCAAGCCGGTCTACATCGAAAAGCCGATGGCCATGGACCATGGCGAGTGCCAGCGCATCATCGCGGCCAGTGCCCGCAGCGGCGTGCCGGTGTTCGTGGCCTACTACCGCCGTGCCCTGCCCCGCTTCGCGAAGGTGAAACAGCTGCTGGACAGCGGCGCGATCGGCACACCGCGCAGCGTGCGCGCCAGCCTGCACCGGCCACACTCGATGCAGGCAGCGTCACCGGACTTCTGGCGGACCAATCCCGCGATCTCCGGTGGCGGCCTGTTCGTCGATCTGGGCTCGCACACGCTGGATCTGCTCGACCATCTGCTGGGGCCTTTGATCGATGTCCATGGCCTGGCCAGTTCGCTGACCGGTGCCTACGCCGCCGAGGACAGTGTCTCGGTGTGCTTCCGTACCGGCAACGGCGCGCACGGCATCGCGCAATGGAGCTTCTGCGCCTTCCGCCGCCAGGATGAGGTGGAGATCACCGGCGACCGCGGGCAGCTGCGCTTTGCCACCTTCGAAGACGTTCCGGTCGTGCTGGACACCGATGCCGGCGTGCAGGCGTTCGATATCCCGAACCCGCCGTCGGTCCAGCAGCCTTTGATCGCTTCCATCGTGGACGAGCTGCGTGGCAACGGGCGCTCACCGTCGACCGGCATCAGCGCCGCGCGCACCAGCGCAGTGATCGATCAGGTGCTACAGGCCTACCGCGTCAGGCACCCGCACTGACCAACAACAAAAAGGCCGCCTTTCGGCGGCCTTTTCTGTTGCAGTGGGTGGGGTCGGAGCCCCTCGCAACGGAGAGGGATCCGACCCCGTCGGACGTTACAGGATGTAGCGGCTCAGGTCCGGATCCTGCACCAGCTCACCCAGGTGCGCATCGACGTAGGCGCTGTCGATGGCCAGGGTCTCGCCGTCGCGGTCCGGTGCCTCGTAGCTGAGCGAATCCAACAGGCGTTCCAGCACGGTGTGAAGGCGACGGGCACCGATGTTCTCCTGGCGCTCGTTCACCTGGAAGGCGATCTCGGCCAGGCGCTCAATGGCGTCGGCGGTGAAGCTGACCTTGACACCTTCGGTAGCCAGCAGTGCTTCGTACTGCTTGGTCAACGCGGCCTTCGGCTCGGTCAGGATGCGCACGAAGTCACCCTTGCTCAGCGCGCCCAGCTCGACGCGGATCGGGAAGCGGCCCTGCAGCTCCGGAATCAGATCGCTGGGCTTGGCCAGGTGGAACGCACCGGAGGCGATGAACAGGATGTGGTCGGTCTTGATCGTGCCGTACTTGGTGGACACGTTGGAGCCTTCCACCAGCGGCAGCAGATCGCGCTGCACACCTTCGCGCGACACATCGCCACCACCCACGTTGTCACCACGCTTGGCAACCTTGTCGATCTCGTCGATGAACACGATGCCGTGCTGCTCGCAGGCCTCGATCGCCGCGGTGCGGATGTCGTCTTCGTTGACCAGCTTGCCGGCCTCTTCCTCGATCAGCAGCGGACGCGCGGCCTTGATGGTCAGCGTGCGCTTGTGCGCCTTGGCGCCACCGCCGAGGTTGGCGAACATCGACTTCAGCTGCTGGCCCATTTCCTCCATGCCCGGCGGGGTCATGATGTCCATGCTGACATTGGCGGTCAGGTCGAGTTCGATCTCGCGCTCGTCCAGCTCACCGTTGCGCAGCATCTTGCGGAACTTGATGCGGGTCTCGTTGTCCTGCGCCGACGGTTCGTTGCGGGCGACTTCCGGATCGAAGCCGATGCCACCGCTGCGGCGCGGCAGCAGCGCATCGAGGATGCGGTCTTCGGCGCGTTCTTCGGCCTGGGTACGCACGCGCACCTTGGCCTGTTCGCGGTACAGCTTCACTGCGGTATCGGCCAGGTCACGGATGATCTGCTCGACATCCTTGCCGACGTAGCCGACTTCGGTGAAGCGGGTCGCTTCGACCTTCACGAACGGCGCGTTGGCCAGCGTGGCCAGGCGACGCGCGATCTCGGTCTTGCCGACGCCGGTGGGGCCGATCATCAGGATGTTCTTCGGCATCACTTCATTGCGCAGCTCCGGCACCAGCTGCATGCGACGCCAGCGGTTGCGCAGGGCAATGGCCACCGCGCGCTTGGCGTCGTGCTGGCCCACGATGTGCCGGTCCAGTTCCTGCACGATCTCGCGCGGGGTCATGGTGGCGGAGGAAACTTCGATCTTCGGCATGGTTGTGCTCACGAATTCAGATGCATGTAGAGCCGAGCCATGCTCGGCTGACGGGCAGCCCTGCCGAGCATGGCTCGGCACTACAGAAGAGCGGTCAAAGCTCCTCGACCACCACGTTGCGGTTGGTGTAGATGCAGATGTCACCGGCGATGCCGATCGCCTCGCTGGCGATGGTGCGTGCATCCAGCTCGGTGTGTGCCATCAGCGCACGCGCAGCCGAAAGGGCATACGAACCGCCGGAACCGATGGCGATGATGCCGTCCTCCGGCTCGATCACATCGCCGGTGCCGCTGATGATCAGCGAGGTTTCCTTGTCAGCCACTGCCAGCAGGGCTTCGAGCTTGCCCAGGCGGCGCTCGGTGCGCCAATCCTTGGCCAGCTCGACCGCTGCACGCTGCAGCTGGCCGTGCTTTTCCAGCTTGGCCTCGAACAGCTCGAACAGGGTGAAGGCGTCGGCGGCGGCACCGGCAAAGCCGGCCAGCACCTGGCCATCACGGCCGAGGCGGCGCACCTTGCGCGCATTGCCCTTCATCACGGTGTGGCCCAGCGTGACCTGGCCGTCGCCGGCAATGGCCACGTGCTCGCCGCGACGGACGCAGACGATGGTGGTGGCGTGGAAAACGTTGGGGTTCTGACTGGGGTCCATGATGCCTCCGGGGTGACAGAACCAGAGGTGGGGACTGCGCTGCGCCCTTCAAGCCACCCGCGACCGCCTGCCGCAGGGGCAACGTTCAGCTTTCTCCGCTGCCCTCGTTGCTGCGTCGACGCTTCGCGCGCGGATGCGCGGCGTCGTAGACCTTGGCCAGGTGCTGGAAGTCGAGGTGGGTATAGATCTGCGTGGTGGCGATGTCCGCATGGCCAAGCAGTTCCTGCACGCCACGCAGGTCACCGGACGATTCCAGGATATGGCTGGCGAAACTGTGCCGCAGCATGTGCGGGTGCACGTGCTTGAACAGGCCCTGGCGTTGCGCCAGCTGGCGGATGCGGATCTGCACCGCGCGTTGGCTGATCGGCCCGTTGCGGCCGGGAAACACCGGCGAGGCCGGGCCACCACCACTCTCCGTGCGCCACGCCTGCAGCGCTTCGCGCGCCGGCCGGCCGAACGGCACGCGGCGTTGGCGATTGCCCTTGCCCAGCACGTTGACCAGGCCACTGGCGAAATCCAGGTCGCGCCAGGTCAGCGCGCAGACTTCGCTCAGGCGCAGGCCGGAGGAGTAGAACAGTTCCAGCAGCGCGCGGTCGCGGCGGCCGAGCTCGCCTTCCGGCTCCAGCTCGACCAGCTGCACGGCTTCGTCGGCGTCGAGGACCTGTGGCAACCGGCGCGGTGCGCGCGGTGCCTTCAGCGTCGCCGCCGGGCTGACCTCGATGCGCCCGTGCTTGAGCAGCCAGGCATAGAAGCTCCGGCACGCCGACAACCGGCGCTGCAGGCTCTTCGCGGACAGGCCACGGCGATGCTCATCGGCAACAAACTGGCGCAGCGCGTCGGCATCGAGTGCCTCCACCGCCACGCCACGCGGCTCGGCCCAGACCGAGAGCGCATCCAGGTCGCGGCGGTAGGCGTCGAGCGTATGCGCCGACATCCGCCGCTCCACCTGCAGGTGCTGCAGGAAGGCCTGTACCGCGCTCATCGTCGTGATGTCCTGCTCAGCCCGCGAAGCGCTTCAGGCCGGCGACCAGGGCATCGCCCATCATGCGCAGGAACAGCGTGCCCATGCCCGGATAGAAGCGGTTCGGATCGTGGCTGCCGACCGCAATCAGGCCCACGCCCGGCAGCGGCAGCAGCGCCGTGGTCTGCACTTCCTCGCTGCGCACGCCATACAGCACGGCATTCTTTTCCGGCTGCAGGCGCCCGCAGATCGGCTCGCCGTCCTTCAGGCAGTCGCGGAACGGGCCCAGCTGCGGATCATCGGCGGCGATCACCTGCAGCCAGTCGGCCTGCTCCAGCCCGGCCACCGGCGTGTGCACCACCAGCCGTACCAGGTCCCCGGCGAAATCTTCCTGCAGCGAGGCGGCCATCGCACGCAGGGTATCGGCGGCGTTGTCCTGCTTCATCAGTGCCAGGGTCAGCTGATGCGTGCGCACTGCCAGGCGTTCATTGATCTGGGCGGTGGCGCCCAGATCGGCCAACCGTCGTGCCAGCTCGCGGTTCTTCTCGCGCAGCACTTCCAGCTGGTAGCTGGCCAGCGACGCGGTCGGACCGTCGTCACGCGGCACCACCAGGGTCAGGGCCAGGTCCGGGAACTGCTTGAGGAAGCCCGGATGACGCCGCAACCAGGCAGCGACTTCATGGGCTCCGAGCTTGTCGACGGTTTCGGTCATGCGATCCACTCCCCTTCGAAGACGAATGCGGTCGGGCCGGCCATCACTACCGGCTGGCCATCGCCCGGCCACTGGATGCGCAGGTCACCACCGGGCAGGCTGATGCGCGCGTCACGCTGCAGGCGGCCACGCTGCATCAGGGTCACCGCAGCGGCACAGGCACCGCTGCCACAAGCCAGGGTTTCACCGACGCCGCGCTCATTCACACGCAGACGCGCATGCGCCGGGCCCATCACCTGGGCGAAACCCACGTTCACCGAGCGCGGGAACGATGCATGCTGCTGCAGCAGCGCACCGACGCGCTCGACCGGCGCAGCATCGATCAGGCCCACTTCGATCACCGCATGCGGGTTGCCCATCGACACCGCGGCAAATCGCACGCTTTCCCCCTGCAACGGCAGCAGGTATTCCTCACGCGCGTGGGCGAAGCCCATCAGCGGCACGTTGGCCGGCTCGAAGGCAGGCACGCCCATGGTTACCGCGAACTGGCCCTCGCCCAGCACCTTCACTTCGTGGCTGGCCAACGGGCTGTCGATGACGAATGCATCGCCCTGCGCACTGCCCTCGCGCACCAGCCAGGCCGCGATGCAGCGCGCGCCGTTGCCGCACTGCTCGGAGTTGGAACCGTCGGCATTCCAGATGCGGTAGGACGCCACCGAGCCTTCCGCGCGCGGTGCTTCGATGGTCAGGATCTGATCGCAGCCGACGCCAGTGTGGCGGTCGGCCAGGCGCGCGGCCAGTTCAGGCGTGGGCGGCGCAGTGCCGCCACGCAGGTCGATCACTACGAAATCATTGCCCGCGCCATGCATCTTGCTGAAGCGCAGCGCCTTGGAACCGGCCTTACTCATTCCCGCCGCCCACCTTCTTCGCAGGCGCAGGCGCCGGTTGGGTGGTCGGTGCAGCCGGGTCCACGGTCGTGGCCGGCGTGCCGCTGCCCTGGGTCTCCGCCGGGGTCGCTTCGGTCGCGGGCTCGGCAACGGGTTCAACGGTCTCTTCCACCGGCACCGGCTTCTGCGGCAGTACCAGCGGGCCCTTGTTGCCGCAGGCGGCGAGGAACAGCAGCGAGGCCGCTGCCAGCGGAATCAGGATGGCGTTTGGATGGGGGATCTTCATGCCCCGAGTATAGCCATTGGCGGCTGAGCGGTAGGTAGAGTCGACTGTTAGTCGACTGCTCTTCGATCAGATAGCGAAAACCCCGCGCTGCGCGCGATAGTCGACTAACAGTCGACTCTACCCCTTGCCGCCCCCATGGGGGCCGCTGGCGGGCCATGTTCAGCCCTCCGACGGTGGCAACGGCCGGGTCCACAGCCAGATCGCCACCACGGTCATGCTGCCGATCGAGAACCACTTCACCCAGGCGATCGGCACGCACCACAGCATGATGCCGGCACATACCGCCATCGTGATCGTGGCCATCCACTTGCCGTAGCGGCTGACCGCCCCGTGCGCCTGCCAGTTGGCGATGGCCGGACCGAAGCGCGGATGCTGCAGCAGCCAGGTGTGCAGGCGCTCGGAGCCGCGCGAAGCGGCCCAGGCCGAAATCAGGATGAATACGGTGGTCGGCAGGCCCGGCACGAAGATGCCGACGATGCCGGTGCCAAGGCTGACGTAGGCCAGCAGCCACCACGCCCAGCGGAAACGCACCACGCGCGGTGGCGTGGTGGCGTCGCGTGGGGCGGAAGGATCTGGCGCGCTCATGGCCGCAAGGATACCGGTTCAGGGTGCCCGGCAGTGCCCGGCACCCTGTCGCGATCACGGCTGGGCGATGCCCAGCTGCTGCAGCACGAACGCGTACGACTCGGACAGCTCGCGGTAACGCTGGAAGCGCCCCGACTTGCCGCCGTGGCCGGCTTCCATGTTGGTGCGGAACAGGATCGGGTAATGGCCGGTGTTGTCGTCACGCAGCTTGGCCACCCACTTGGCCGGTTCCCAGTACTGCACCTGCGAATCCCACAGGCCGGTGCCCACGAACAGCGCCGGATAGGCCTGCTTCTTCACGTTGTCGTAGGGCGAGTAGGACAGCATGTAGTCGTAGTACGGCTTCTGCTCCGGGTTGCCCCACTCGTCGTACTCGTTGGTGGTCAGCGGAATGGTCGGGTCGAGCATGGTGGTGACCACGTCGACGAACGGCACCTGCGCCACCATCACGCGGTAGTCCTGCGGCGCCTGGTTGGCTACCGCGCCCATCAGCAGGCCACCGGCACTGCCTCCGGATGCCGCCACGCGATCCTTCGCCGCCCAGCCCTGCGCCACCAGGGCACGGGTGACGTCGATGAAGTCGTTGAAGGTGTTCTGCTTGTGCAGCAGCTTGCCGTTCTCGTACCAGTCGCGGCCCATTTCCTGGCCACCACGGATGTGGGCAATGGCATACACCACGCCACGGTCGAGCAGGCTCACCGCGGTCTGGTTGAAGTACGGGTCCATCGACATGCCGTAGCTGCCATAGGCGTACTGGAACAGCGCGCCCTTGCCGTCCTTCTTGTAGCCCTTGCGGTAGACCAGCGACACCGGCACCTTCACGCCATCGCGCGCGGTGATCCAGACGCGGTCGGTTTCGTACTTCGACGCGTCATAGCCGATCACCGGCTGCACCTTCAGCTGGCGACGCTCACCGGTGGCGGTATTCAGTTCGAACACCGTGGTCGGGGTGGTCATCGAGGTGTAGATGTAACGCAGCCACGGCGTGTCGGCTTCGGTATTGTCGCCCAGGCCCATCGAATACGCCGGCTCATCGGCCTTCACGTAGTCGCTGCGGCCGTCCTTGAAAAGCAGGCGGATGCGCTCCAGGCCTTCGGAACGTTCGGCGATGGCGGTGTAGCTGTCGAACAGTTCGAAGCCCTCGATGAACACGGCATCGTCATGCGCGATCCAGTCCTTCCACTGCGCGCGCGAGGTGGCATCGGTGGGTGCGGTGACCAGCTTGAAGTTCTTCGCACCGTCGTTGGTGCGGATCACCCAGCGGCCATCGTAGTGGTCGGCGTCGTACTCGACGTCGCGCTGGCGCGGCGCCAGCACGGTGAAGGTGGTCGGGTCGCTGGCGGGTGCATATCGCTCTTCCGAGGACACCGTGCTGTGCACGCCGATGGTGATGAAGCGATCGTCGCGGGTGCGGCCGATGCCCATGTAGAAGCTGTCGTCCTTCTCCTCGTAGACGACGGTGTCGGCGCTGGCCGGGGTGCCCAGCACGTGCTTCTTCACGCGCACGGTCAGCAACGTTTCCGGATCGTTCTCGACGTACAGCACGGTGCGGTTGTCGTCGGCCCAGACCAGGTCGCCGGAGCTGCCGGTGATCACGTCGGGCAGCACCTTGCCGGTGGCCAGGTCCTTGAAGCGGATCGTGTACTGGCGGCGACCGACGTCATCATCGGCCCAGGCCAGCAGCTGGTTGTCCTGACTCACTTCCATCGAGCCGACGCTGAAGTAGCCCTTGCCGGCAGCCATCGCATTGACGTCCAGCAGGACTTCTTCGGCCGCGTCCATGCTGCCCTTGCGGCGCGCATGGATCGGGTAGTCCTGGCCGGTCTCGAAGCGGCTGTAGTACCAGTAGCCGCGCTCACGCGCCGGCACGCTGGAATCGTCCTGCTTGATGCGGCCGACGATCTCCTTGTACAGGGTGTCTTCCAGTGGCTTCAGCGGTGCCAGCAGCTGGTCGGCATAGGCATTCTCGGCCTGCAGGTAGGCCAGCATGTCCTTGTTCTCGCGCTTGTCGTCGCGCAGCCAGTAGTAGTCATCGCTGCGGGTCGCGCCGAACGGCGCCTTGACCACATGCGGGTGCTTGGCGGCATCCGGCGGAACAGGCAGGGGGGCGGCGTTGGCAGTGGTGGTCATCAGGCTGGCAAGCAACAGGCATAGGGTAGGTTTCATGAAATAAGGCTCCAGGCGCATCAATGCAATGGTCTTCGACGGGGTCAGATCCCTTTTCCCGAAAAGGGATCTGACCCCAATCGCGGCGATGCGGCAACCCTGCGGATCGTCATGGTGCGGCTCCTGCTGGGGTCAGAGCCCTTTTGCGTGCAAAAGGGATCCGACCCCAGCGCGCGGCGTACCATGGGCGCATGAGCACCCTGCCCCACACGCCGGGCTACAGCCGGCGCAGCCATGAAATCGCCCCGTTCCACGTGATGTCCCTGCTGGCCCGCGCCCAGGCGCTGGAACAGGCGGGCCACGATGTGATCCACCTGGAGATCGGCGAACCGGACTTCACCACCGCCGAACCGATCGTGCGTGCCGGACAGGCCGCACTGGCCGCCGGCCATACACGCTACACCGCCGCACGTGGCCTGCCGGCCCTGCGCCAGGCAATCAGCGGCTTCTATCGCAGCCACTACGGGCTGGACATCGACCCCGAGCGCATCCTGGTCACCCCTGGCGGCTCCGGGGCGCTGCTGCTGGCCAGCAGCCTGCTGGTCGACCCCGGCCGCCACTGGCTGCTGGCCGACCCCGGCTATCCGTGCAACCGCCACTTCCTGCGCCTGGTGGAAGGCGGCGCGCAGCTGGTGCCGGTCGGGCCGGAGACCGCCTATCAACTCACTCCGTCGCTGGTCGAACAGCACTGGAATGCCGACAGCGTCGGCGCGCTGGTCGCCTCGCCGGCCAACCCCACCGGCACCGTGCTCTCCGCCGACGAACTGGCAGCCCTGTCGCAGACCCTGCACGCGCGCGGCGGCCACCTGGTGGTGGACGAGATCTACCACGGCCTGACCTACGGCCTGGATGCACCCAGCGTGCTGCAGGTGGACGACAGCGCATTCGTACTGAACAGTTTTTCCAAGTACTTCGGCATGACCGGCTGGCGGCTGGGCTGGCTGGTGGCACCGCCGGCGGCGGTGCCGGACCTGGAGAAGCTGGCGCAGAACCTGTACATCAGCGCCTCGAGCATCGCCCAGCATGCCGCACTGGCGTGTTTCAGCGAGGAAGCGATGGCGATCTTCGAGCAGCGTCGCGAAGCCTTCCGCCAGCGCCGCGATTTCCTCCTGCCGGCATTGCGTGAACTGGGCTTCCGCATCGAAGTCGAGCCGCAGGGTGCGTTCTACCTGTACGCCGATGTCAGCGCATTCACCGGTGACGCGCAGGCGTTCTGCGCCCATTTCCTGGAAACCGAGCACGTGGCATTCACGCCGGGGCTGGATTTCGGCTTCCACCGTGCGAACCAGCACGTGCGGTTGGCCTACACGCAGGAAGTGCCGCGGTTGCAGGAGGCGGTGGAGCGGATCGCGCGCGGGTTGAAGCATTTCCGGTAGCGGGGGGGGGGGGGCGCGGGGGGGGGGGGGGGGGGGGGGGGGGGGGGGGGGGGGGGGGCGGGGGCGCCGGTAAAAAAAAAAAACACTCGGGGGGGGGGGGGTTTTTTTTTTTTTTTTTTAATGTCGCTGGGAGCCCATAAACTGATTGTTTTTTTTTTATATAAAAAACAAACAAACAACCTCCGAATATTGT
>NZ_JASJSI010000130.1:0-11436 GCF_030237085.1 Stenotrophomonas maltophilia group sp. Smal32 | reverse complement strand
GAGAATGGGTCAGGGTATTTTTTTTTTTTTTTTGTTGATTGTGGGGGGGGGGGGGGGTCGGGGCTGTTTGTTTTGGGGGGGGGGGGGGGGGGGGCGGGGCGGTAGCGGGGCGCGCGCGGCCGCCCCCCCCCCCCCCCCCGGGGGGGGGGGGGGGGGCCCCCCCCCCCCCCCCCCCCCCCCCCCCCCCCGACTCCAATAAAGCTGCTTTTGGCGACCCACCCCCAGCCACGAGGGGCCCCGCCGTTGGCTGGAACCCATCATCCCACCGCGGAATTGGCGCCCGGGCCCCGCTGGGCCTACCATCGGCGGTCCCCACCCCCACCGCCCCTTCCATGTCCGCTCCCGCTTCCGCCGCACCGCGTCGCTGGTTCGTCGCCGGTGACTTCAACGGTTTCTTCGGCCTGGTCGTCGACAACCTCTCCATTCTCGGCTTCATCGCCATGGCGCTGGTCGGGATCTTCCAGTTCCCGGCCGATGTAGTGTTCGGCCGCATGTTCCCCGGCACCGCCTTCGGCGTGCTGGTCGGCAACCTGCTGTACACCCTGATGGCGCGCCGGCTGGCGGCACGTACCGGCCGCGACGATGTCACCGCCATGCCGCTGGGCCTGGATGCACCGACCAGCATCGGCATGGCGTTGCTGGTGCTCGGCCCGGCCTTCATCGCGTTCAAGCAGCAGGGCATGGACCCGCACGCTGCGGGCATCGCCACCTGGCAGCTGGGCATGGCCGCGCTGGTCATCATGGGCGTACTCAAGTTCGTGCTGTCGTTCTTCGGCGAAGCGGTCACCCGCGCGCTGCCACGTGCGGCGCTGCTGGGCTCGATCGCCGGCATCGCGCTGGTACTGATGGGCCTGCTGCCGCTGCTGGAAACGCTGCGCTCGCCGCTGGTCGGCTTCACCACGCTGGGCCTCCTGCTGTATGTATTGATCGCCAAGGGCAGGCTGCCGGTGCGAGGCCCGGGCGTGCTGCTGGCCTTCGTGTTCGGCACCGTGCTGTATTACGGCCTCGGCGTGGCCGGGTTGGGCGCGCCGGGCTTCCATGTGCCGGAATGGGTGCCGCCGCAGGTGGTGCTGCCGCTGCCGACGCTGGGCTTCCTTGAGGGCCTGCCCACCGCGATGACCTACCTGCCGCTGCTGCTGCCGTTCGGCCTGCTGATGGTGGTCGGTGGCATCAACGTGTCAGAGAGCGCACGTGCGGCCGGCGATGACTACCGCACCCGCGACATCCTGCTGGTGGAAGCGGTGGCGACGCTGGTGGCCGGTGTCTGCGGCGGCGTTGCGCAGACCACGCCGTACATCGGCCAGCCGGCCTACAAGCACATGGGCGCACGCAGCGGCTACACGCTGCTGACCGGCCTGTTCGTCGGCATCGGCGGCATGCTCGGCATCATTTCCGGGCTGGTGCAGTGGCTGCCGCTGGCAGTGCTGGCACCGATCATCGTGTACGTGGCCATCGACATCACCACCCAGGCCTTCCAGGCCACGCCGCGCCACCACGCCGGTGCGATGGTGTTCGGCTTCCTGCCGTCGGTGGCCTACCTGTTGGCGATCAAGGCACCGGGCTGGATCGCACCGGACCAGCTGCCGCAGCTGCTGACCAAGCTCGACGGCCACGGCCTGCCGGAACTGGCGGTGATCTTCACCCTCGGCAATGGCTTCATCATCACCTCGATGCTGTGGATCTCGGCGGTGGCGGCAATGGTGGACGGCCGCCTGCGCCGCGCCTGTGGCTTCCTGCTGGTGGCGGCGCTGCTGACCCTGTTCGGGCTGATCCACTCGGTGGACCCGCGCGGCGGCATCTACCTGCCGTGGGACCTTGACGGCCTGGCGCGCATCATCAGCTGGCAGTTCGCGGGCGCGTATGTGGCGCTGGCGATGCTGCTGGGGCTGCTGTCGCTGCAGAAGCAACCGGTGAAGCCGTTGGGCGATCGCATCGATCATTGACCGGGGGCGCCGGGCATGGCCCGGCGCTACCGCTTTCTTTCCGCCTCCGATGTGTTGCAGAGCCGAGCCTGCGCTCGGCTGCTCTGAGCCGAGCATGGCTCGGCTCTACAACAGGAGTTGCAGGCGGCGGTATCAGCGCGCTCCATCCAGCTCGGGGTAGTGGCGGAAGATGCCTTGGGTGTTGAACGGCAGCCGTCGCTCCGAGGCCAGGTAGGCGGCGATGTTCGGTCGCTTCGACACCCGCTCCTGCAGTGCACGCAGCAGCGGCAGGGTGGGGCCGAGTGCCTGCATGCGGCGCGGGAACATGTAGTCCAGCCCGCTCAGCAGCTGGAACAGCGACAGGTCCACATACGAATGCTCGCGCAGTGCATGGCGACCGCCATTGGCCGTCAGCACCTGCTCGAAGTAGCCGAGGTACTTCGGCAGCCGTTCGCTGCGCAGCGAGACTGCACGCGCCTTGGCCTCGGTCTTCTGCTCCTCGTAGTACTTCGATGCGGCAATCGGATGATGGGTGTCATGCACCTCGGCCACCAGGTCGGCGATGGTCAGCTGCAGTTGCAGCGCCTGCATCCGCCGCGACGCCGCCTGTGGCACCAGGTCCAGCGTCGGACCGAGGAAATCGAGGATGGCCGCGACCTGTGCGATCACCTGTCGTCCCGCCTTCAGGAACGGTGGCGCGAACGGTTGTGCGCCTTCGCTGCCACCGTCGAGGAGCGGCTGCATCACTGCATCGCCGTGCACCCGCGCCATGTCGATGTAGTCGGCGCCGGCATCTTCCAGTGCCAGCCGCACGAACTCGCCACGGCCCTGGATGCCGGTCCAGTAATACAGCGCGTACTGCATGGCAGTGCCTCCACAGGACAAGACCTACAGCCTCGCGCGGAGCGTGCAAAGCAGGCGTGAGCGCGGTTTTGCTGCAGGCCCGAACCCGAACGGCAGCGGAACAGGTGGGGAACCCGTTGGAATCGGCGGGGTCACACCTTCTACATGCGTGTGAAACGAGGTGCTGCATCATGCAGAGTGGAAAAGCGGTTTGGCCCTGGGTGCTGGGCGTGGTGGTGATCGGTGGCGCGGGCGGTTGGCTGTTCCGCGATCAGCTGAAGAGCCTGGCGGACGGTGTCCCGGTGCCGGTGCAATCACCCCCCGCCAGTGCTGGTGCGCCGCCACAACCGAAGCCGGCCGTAGAGACCGCACCGGCGCCACCTGCCATCAGGCATCCGCTGGACACCGATGCCGCCGCCGATCCCGCGCTGCCGAAACTGGCCGACAGCGATACCGCGGCCTGGGGCGCATTGAGCCAGCTGTTCCAGGGCGAGGGCCCGCTGACCCTGCTGCTGCGCGATCACCTGATCCAGCGCCTGGTCACCCAGGTCGACAACCTGGACAAGCCCAGCGTGCCCCCAACCGCGCTGGCTGCGAGGCCGTTGCCTGGCAACCTGCAGGTCGAGCCCGGCGAGGGTGGCGAACGCATCGCCGCCGGCAACGCCGCGCGCTATGCGCCCTATGTGCAGGCCTTCACCGCGCTGGACCCGGCGGCAACGGCCACCGCGTACAAACGCTTCTATCCGCTGATCCAGCAGGCCTACGTCGACCTGGGCCGGCCCGAAGGCTACTTCAACGACCGCCTGGTCGCGGTGATCGACCATCTGCTGGATACCCCGGACCTGGTCCAGGCACCGCTGCTGCAGCGCGATGAGCGTGGCCGCTATCGCTTTGTCGATCCCGCCCTGCAGTCGCGCTCGATCGGGCAGAAGGCGCTGCTGCGCATGGACGTGGCGCAGGCGCGGGCGGTCAAGCAGCAGCTGCGCGCGATCCGCAGCGCGATCACCCGCTGAGCCCGTCCGCCACGAGGAACTGATCGGGATCAACGCGCCGACCACACCGGTTCCGGCATGCTGGCCACAGGCTGACTGGCCTCGGGGTGCAGTCGCAGCCACCCTTGAAACTGGGTGGGGCAACCGCATCTTTCCAGCATCGCCGGCGCGGGCCGGCCCTGATGACCGATGAGGATTCGCAATGCGGATGGACAAGCTCACCTCGCGTTTCCAGCAGGCGCTGGCAGACGCACAGTCGCTGGCCGTGGGCCGCGACAACAGCATCATCGAACCGGTTCACCTGTTCAGCGCGCTGCTGGACCAGCAGGGCGGCAGCACGCGCCCGTTGCTGGCCCAGGCCGGGGTGAACGTGCCGGTGCTGCGCGAGCGCCTGACCGAGGCGCTGGACGCGCTGCCGAAGGTGTCCGGCCAGGCCGGCAATGTCTCGATGGGCAATGACCTGGGGCGCCTGCTGAACCAGACCGACAAGCTGGCCCAGCAGCATGGGGATGCCTTCATCGCCAGCGAGTGGTTCGTGCTGGCCGCGCTGGACGATGGCGGCACGCTGGGCATGGCGCTGCGCGCCGCCGGTGCCGACAAGACCCGCCTGCAGGCGGCCATCGACAAGTTGCGTGGCGGCGAGAACGTGCAGTCGGAGAATGCCGAGGAACAGCGGCAGGCGCTGGAGAAGTACACCATCGACCTGACCGCGCGCGCCGAGAGCGGCAAGCTCGACCCGGTGATCGGCCGCGACGAAGAGATCCGTCGCACCATCCAGGTGCTGCAGCGCCGGACCAAGAACAACCCGGTGCTGATCGGCGAACCCGGCGTGGGCAAGACTGCCATCGTCGAGGGCTTGGCCCAGCGCATCATCAACGACGAAGTGCCTGAGGGCCTGCGCGGCAAGCGCGTGCTGTCGCTGGACATGGGCGCGCTGATCGCCGGTGCCAAATTCCGCGGTGAGTTCGAGGAACGCCTGAAGGGCGTGCTCAACGACCTGGCCAAGAACGAAGGCCAGATCATCCTGTTCATCGACGAACTGCACACCATGGTCGGCGCTGGCAAGGCCGATGGCGCGATGGATGCCGGCAACATGCTGAAGCCGGCGCTGGCACGCGGTGAGCTGCATTGCATCGGCGCGACCACGCTGGACGAGTACCGCAAGTACATCGAGAAGGATGCCGCGCTGGAGCGCCGCTTCCAGAAGGTGTTCGTGGGCGAGCCGTCGGTGGAGGACACCATCGCGATCCTGCGCGGCCTGAAGGAGAAGTACGCGCTGCACCATGGCGTGGAGATCACCGACCCGGCCATCGTCGCCGCCGCGACGCTGTCCAACCGCTACATCACCGACCGCCAGCTGCCGGACAAGGCCATCGACCTGATGGACGAAGCCGCTTCGCGCCTGCGCATGGAGATCGACTCCAAGCCGGAAGAGCTGGACCGCCTGGAGCGCCGGGTGATCCAGTTGAAGATCCAGCGCGAGATGCTGAAGAAGGAAAAGGACGAAGCCTCGCGGCAACGCCTGGCCGACCTGGAGAACGACATCGAGGCGCTGGAGCGCGAGTTCTCCGATCTCAATGAAATCTGGAAGTCGGAGAAGGCCGCGCTGCAGGGTGCGACGAAGATCAAGGAGCAGGTCGAGCAGGCCAGGCTGGAACTGGAGGCCGCGCAGCGCCGCCAGGATTTCGCCAGGATGAGCGAGATCCAGTACGGCCTGTTGCCGCAGCTGGAAAAGCAGCTGGCCGCCGCGCAGGAAGCCGAGCACAAGGACTTCAAGCTGGTTCAGGACCGCGTGACCGACGAGGAGATTGCCGAAGTCGTTTCGCGCTGGACCGGTATTCCGGTCAACAAGATGCTCGAAGGCGAGCGCGACAAGCTGCTGCGCATGGAAGAGGTGCTGCACAACCGCGTGGTCGGCCAGGAGGAAGCGATCAAGGTCGTCTCCGATGCGGTGCGCCGCTCGCGTGCGGGCCTGTCCGATCCGAACCGTCCGGCCGGCTCGTTCCTGTTCCTCGGTCCGACCGGCGTGGGCAAGACCGAACTGTGCAAGTCGCTGGCCGAGTTCCTGTTCGACAGCGCCGACGCGATGATCCGCATCGACATGAGCGAGTTCATGGAGAAGCACAGCGTCGCCCGCCTGATCGGTGCGCCCCCGGGCTATGTCGGCTACGAGGAAGGCGGTTACCTGACCGAGGCCGTGCGTCGTCGCCCGTATTCGCTGATCCTGCTGGACGAAGTGGAGAAGGCGCATCCGGATGTGTTCAACATCCTGCTGCAGGTGCTGGACGATGGTCGCCTGACCGATGGCCAGGGTCGCACGGTGGACTTCCGCAACACCGTCATCGTGATGACCTCGAACCTGGGTTCGCACCAGATCCAGGACATGAGCGCCGACGACAGCCCGGAGGCCTACACGCAGATGAAGGCGGCGGTGATGGGCGTGGTGCAGGCGCACTTCCGTCCGGAATTCATCAACCGCCTGGACGACATCGTGGTGTTCCATCCGCTGGACAAGCAGCAGATCAAGCAGATCGCGCGCATCCAGATGCGTGGGCTGGAGAAGCGGCTGGCCGAGCGTGGGTTGAAGCTGGCGGTCTCCGATGCGGCGTTCGACCTGCTCGGCAACGTTGGCTTCGATCCGGTGTATGGCGCGCGTCCGTTGAAGCGTGCGATCCAGGCGCAGCTGGAAAACCCGCTGGCACAGAAGATCCTGTCCGGGGCCTTCGTCAACGGCGACACCATCGAAGTCGGCAACGACGGCGGTCACCTGGTGTTCGCCAAGGCGTGAATCATGCGGGGCGCTGCCTGATCGTAGCGCCCCGTTTTTTCCGGTAGCGCCGGGCCATGCCCGGCGACTTCTCAGAAGCGGTGCGTGTAACCGCTCATCAAGCCGAACTGGTTGGGCTTCTGCACGATCGGGCTGTCGGCGGCATCGCCGAGCAGGCGCGTGCCTTCGGCCGAGATGTACCAGTTGCCGTTGCGGCCCACGCGGTGGCTCCACTTCAGGCCGACACCGGCGCTGAACAGGCCGGCCTTCGGCTTGTGTTCGGCAAAGCCGGTACGCGCCGCCTGTTCCGGGCTGACGCCGTACCAGGTCTGCATGTAGCCGCGGTTGCCGTAGTCGGTGGAGACGCTGCCGCTGACCACACCGCCGGCCAGGTCGAACAGCGGCATGGTCAGGTTCAGGTGCACCTGCTGGGTGGCCAGGCCGTTCTCGGCCTTGTCCTCATCCTTGCGGGTGAACTGCCAGGAACCGCTCAGCACGGCTTCGCCCAGCGTATAACCAGCCGAGACGCCGACCAGGGGACGGGTATCGATATCGCCCATGCCGCGCAGGAAGTCCGAACCGCCAAGCAGCGAGTCCTTTTCCTTGCGGATGCCGCTGGCGCCGACATAGGCACGCACGCGGGTGTGCTCGCCGATGGAGGTGCCCCAGCCAATGCCACTGGTGCCCAGAAACCATCCCCCCGGCGAGGTGACATCAAAGGACAACGACGGCGTCGCACGATACTCCTCGCTGCCGCTGTAGCGCGGCGTCACGCCGCCGCCAGCGGCAACTTCGAAGGTCCAGTGGTCATCCCTGGCATGGGCGATCGGTACGGCGAACAGCGGCAACACGGCCAGGCAGAGCAGGGCAGGGGAACGGGAACGGCGACGCTGGGACATGGAAACTCTCGGCAATGGGAGGAAAGCAGCACGCGCATCCGGCGTACGCTGCAGGGTCGCCAGCGTGGCGATATGCCGGCGACGGTTCCCTCCGCAGTTGTGCGGGAGTTGTAATCAACTGTAATCGCGCCCTCGGGCGTTCAGCTGGCAGCCAGCGGCCAGTGCATTTCCAGGCGAGCGCCGCCCAGCGTGGCGCGGCTGATGCGCAGCTCACCACCGTGGCGGGCGGCGATGCGGCTGACGATGGCCAGGCCCAGGCCGAAGCCGCCGGTATCGCGGCTGCGGCTGTCGTCCAGGCGGGTGAATGGACGCATCACCTTCTCGCGATCGGCTTCGGCGATGCCGGGGCCGTCGTCATCCACACGCAGGCAGGCACGGCCGTCGACGCCGACCAGCGAGACCTCGACCTGTGAACGTGCATGGCGCAGCGCGTTGCCGACCAGGTTGCTCAACGCCAGCTGCAGCAGGCGCGGCTCGGCGTCCACGCGCGGCAGCGCGCTGGGCAGCACGCGCAGCACGCGCAGCACCAGGCTGGCGCGTTCGGCGTCACGACGCACATCGGCCAGGCAGGCCTGCAGCCAGTCGTTGGCTTCGATGCGCTGTAGCGGCTCGCTTTCGCTGGGGTGTTCCAGCCGCTCATAGGCCAGCAGTTCGCTGACCAGCCGGTTGAGTTCGGCCAGGTCGCCGTGGAGTCCCTGCGCAAGTCGCTCGCGACGTTCGCGATCATCGCTGTCCTGCATCAGGTCCAGGCCGAAGGCCACGCGCGCGATCGGGGTGCGCAGTTCGTGCGAG
This sequence comes from Stenotrophomonas maltophilia group sp. Smal32, assembly GCF_030237085.1. Taxonomy (NCBI): domain Bacteria; kingdom Pseudomonadati; phylum Pseudomonadota; class Gammaproteobacteria; order Lysobacterales; family Lysobacteraceae; genus Stenotrophomonas; species Stenotrophomonas maltophilia group sp. Smal32. The sequence goes on along the minus strand of NZ_JASJSI010000130.1, from coordinate 3,221 downwards.
ATCGCATGGGTCAGGTCGCGTTGGCGCTGCACCAGTTCGGCCACGCGCGCTGCCATGCGGTTGGAGTGTTCGACGATGACCCGGATCTGCGAGCGCGGCGAGACCTGTGCGCGCGCTTGCAGATCACCGGCACCGATGCGGTCGGCGTGCAGGCGCAGCGCTTCAAGATCGCGCCAGAGCAGGCGCACCCAGGCGTACAGGCTGGCGCCGACCAGCAGCAGGATGCTGAGGTATGCCGCGATTGTCATGTACGTCGTCATCTGCACCGCGCCAGGCAGGCGCAGGTGCAGCCACCGGCCTCCGATGCCTTCGATGGGCAGCAGGACCTGCTGGTATTGATCGCGCACGATGAAGCCATCGGTCTTCACGGCTGCCTGTTCCTGGGGGGCGAGCGCGGGAGGGCTGTCGAGCAGGGTCAGAGCGATGCCGTAGTGTGGCTGCCACTGCTGCAGGCGCTCACGCTGCTGGCCGGCGTCCAGGCCGGCCAGGCCACTGCGCAGGGCGTACACCTGCCCGCGCACCTGCTCGACGAACACGCGATCCTGCACAGGCGTGTAGATGCCGTCCAGGATGTGGTTGAGGAAGAACACCGACACCAGGAAGCAGGCACCCGTGATAAACCACAGCCACAGGAACAGTCGCTTCACGCCGACCAGGCCGATGGATTGAACTGGTAGCCACGGCCCCACACGGTCTTGATGCGCCGCGGTTCACGCGCATCGTCGCCGAGTTTGCGGCGCAGCTTGCCGATGCTGACATCGACGCTGCGGTCCAGGCCATCGAAGCCGATGCCGCGCACCGCCTGCAGGATCTGGTCGCGGGAGAGGATCTGCCCGGGCTGGCTGGCCAGCAACCACAGGATCTCGAATTCGGTGGTGCCCAGCTCGACCGGCTGGCCGTGCAGGTGTACGTCGCGCTGCATGCGGTCGATCAGCAGTTCACCATGCATCAGCCGGCAGGGGGTGCCGGTGTTGCTGCTGCCGTGGCGGCGGCGCAGCAGCGCGCGCAGGCGGGCCAGCAGCAAGCGCGGCTCGATCGGTTTGTGCACATAGTCATCGGCGCCCGATTCCAGGCCCAGCACCTGTTCGATGTCGTCCTCGCAGGCAGTCAGCATCAGGATCGGCACGTCGGAGAAGCTGCGGATCTGCCGGCACACGTCGATGCCACCGAGGCCGGGCAGCATCAGGTCCAGTACCACCAGTTCCGGCGCATGCTGGCGGCAGGCGGCGCCGGCCTGGTCGCCACGGGCGACATGCTGCACGGCAAAGCCATGCTCGTGCAGGTAGTCGCTGACCAGTTCGGCAAGGCGACGATCGTCCTCCACCAGCAGGACCGGTGTCGGCATGCCGTTGGTGGTGGGTGTCCAAGGGGATGGCTGCATGCGCGTGGGGCCTCCGTGCCCGGGCAGGAGCGCCCGGCGGCGAAGCCTAGCAACGGCTCATGACGGCTGCCTGAATCCCGGCCAACCTGATAACCGCCGGTACGCACGTCATCGCCAGTGGCTCTCAGTGCCAGGCTGCGGCTGGCCTATGGTGGCGGTTTCCCCGGATGGAGCCTGGTGCAATGAGCGACCCGCAGTGGCAACTGGAAACCCTGGCCGTGCATGGCGGCTACCGTCCCGACCCGACCACCCGCGCGGTGGCGGTGCCGATCTACCAGACGGTGGCGTACGCCTTCGATGACACCCAGCATGGCGCCGACCTGTTCGACCTGAAGGTGCCGGGCAACATCTACACGCGCATCATGAACCCCACCACCGACGTGCTGGAGCAGCGCCTGGCCGCCCTGGAAGGTGGCATCGGCGCACTGGCGCTGGCCTCGGGGCAGGCCGCGATCACCTATGCCATCCAGACCATTGCCGAGGCCGGCGACAACATCGTCGCCTCCAGCGCGCTGTATGGCGGCAGCCTCAACCTGCTGGCGCATACGCTGCCGCAGTACGGCATCCAGGCGCGCTTCGCCGACCCCGCCGATCCGGCCGCGTTCGCCGCGTTGATCGACGAGCGAACCAAGGCGGTGTTCGTCGAATCGATCGGCAACCCGCGCGGCAATGTCACCGACATCGCCGCCATCGCCGAAGTCGCTCACGCGGCCGGCGTGCCGCTGATCGTCGACAACACCGTGGCCACGCCCTTCCTGCTGCGCCCGTTCGAGCACGGAGCCGACATCGTGGTGCATTCGCTGACCAAGTACCTGGGCGGCCACGGCAACAGCCTGGGCGGTGCGATCATCGACTCTGGCCGTTTCGACTGGGCTGCGCAGCCGAAGCGCTTCGCCCGCCTCAACCAGCCCGATCCCAGCTACCACGGCGTGGTCTACACCGAGGCCCTGGGGCCTGCCGCCTACATCGGCCGCGCGCGCGTAGTGCCGCTGCGCAATACCGGCGCGGCGCTGTCGCCGTTCAATGCCTTCCTGATCCTGCAGGGCATCGAGACGCTGGCACTGCGCATGGAGCGCATCAACGCCAACGCACTGGCCGTCGCGCAGTTCCTGAAGGCGCACGCCAAGGTGGCGTGGGTGCGTTACGCTGGTTTGGCCGACGACCCGGAGCATGCCGCCGCGCAGCGCTACCTCGGTGGCCACGGCTCGGGCGTGCTGACCTTTGGCCTGCCGGGTGGGCGCGAAGCCGGCGCACGCTTCCTCGATGCGTTGAAGCTGTTCACCCGGCTGGTGAACCTGGGAGACGCCAAGTCGCTGGCCACCCATCCGGCGTCCACCACCCATCGCCAGTTGGACGCAGCTGAACTGGCCAAGGCCGGCGTCAGCGAAGACACCGTGCGTCTGTCGATCGGCATCGAGCACATCGGCGACCTGCGCGCGGACCTTGAGCAGGCCCTGGCCGGCGCCTGATAGCCACACGCTTGGTCGTCATCGCCACAGGCGATCACCACCCATCGCGCAATGCGCTACGGTGGAGCTGCCTCTCCAAGGCGTGGCAACGTGGCGATCCAGATCCCCGGTCGATGCGGGTCGACCGGGGATTTTTCATGTTTCCGGGGTCAGATCCGTTTTCCTGCGGAAAACGGATCTGACCCCATACGCCGCCGTGTCGACCAAGGTCGACACCCACCAACAGCCGCCGCGAACCGGCGCCCCCGCGGGGGGGGGGGGGGGGGGGGCGGGGCGTCCCGGTGGGCGCGCGCCCCCCGCTCCGAGCGCGCCGCCCATCCGCGCCCGCGCCGACGCGCCGCCCGCCCGCGCCCGGGGGCCGGGGCGGCGGG